>CALHBL010000356.1 GCA_937930825.1 uncultured Bacteriovoracaceae bacterium | reverse complement strand
CGTTGAATGACCTCATTGGCTTTTGCTCAATGTCAAAGATGGGGGCGCGTTTCTTAGATATCTGTATTCACTTGGGCAAGAATGTTATTGTTAGTGGTGGTACGGGTTCAGGAAAGACGACGATGCTCAATGTACTAGGGGGAAGAATCCCTAATACGCAAAGACTCATTATAATTGAAGATGCGGCCGAGCTACAAGTGAAGGCCGAGCATGTTGTGAACTTTGAAACAAGAAAGGCCAACCCTGATAGGGGAATTACTGAAGTAACCATTAGGGATTTAGTGATTTCATCCATGCGTCTGAGACCTGATCGAATAATTGTTGGTGAGGTTCGAGGCGAAGAAGCCCTTGATCTTATTCAAGTTATGAATACTGGGCACGATGGCTCTATGGGAACTGTTCACGCCAATAATCCGGTTGATGCTTGTACACGTTTGGAAACTCTGTGCTTAATGGGTGATACTAAAATACCACCAGATGCAATTCGTAAGATGATCGCCTCAGCTATGCAAGTGATCGTTCAGTGTAGCCGCTTTCATGATGGCGGACGAAGAACAAGTCACATCAGTGAAATCTTAGGCATTGATAAGAATGGTAACTATATTTCTCGCGATATCTTTCGCTGGGTTCAAACGGGAAGAGATCCAGAAACAGGAAAGTATATTGGAGAGATGATTCCCTGTAATTACGTACCTACTTTCTTTGAGGATATTGTCGTTAATAAACTTCCTTTTCCTAAGAGTAATTTCTTAGCTCCAGAATGGTATAACGAACTTAAGAAGCAAGTGGCCTAAGAGTTGTTGGGCAATACCCTAGTGATTTAATTTAAATTTCACTCGTTTTTCATTTCCTTGGGCCTCTGTTAGCATGAGGAGTAACGAACTAGGAAATAACACTATCAAAAATCAGACAGACCTCAATAAGAATGTATTCTTTGGCTCCTTTTCAATCATCTTTCTCGTCACCTCAATTGCCTGCCTTTTTCCGAAAGGATTTGCAGAGTTCTTTAGTGATATTCAAAAGGTTCTAGTTGAGTCGACCAGCTGGATTTATATTTTGTCAGTGGGAATAATTCTCTTTGTCGTGCTTTGGATGATGTTCTCAAGAGTAGGGGAGATCAAGCTAGGCCCTGATCATTCAAGCCCAGAGTATAGTAATCTTTCTTGGTTTGCGATGCTCTTCTCTGCTGGTATGGGAATTGGTCTGCTCTTCTTTGGGGTTGCTGAACCCATTATGCATTTCTCTTCTCCTCCTATTGGTGAGCCTAATTCCCTAGAGGCCGCAAGAGAAGCCATGAAGATTACCTTTTTTCATTGGGGGATCCATGCATGGGCGATATACTCAATACTCGCCGTTACCCTTGCCTACTTTTGTTACCGTAAAAGTCTTCCTCTTCTTCCTCGCTCCGCTTTCTACTACTTCATAGGGGAGAGAATATATGGACCTATTGGTGACCTCGTTGATATTTCAGCTGTGATAGGCACTATGTTTGGAGTGGCGACAAGTCTTGGTTTTGGGGTGACCCAAGTGAATGCCGGGCTGAATTACCTCTTTGGTGTGCCTCAAACTGAGCTTATTCAAGTAGGTCTTATTTGTATCATTACGCTCTTTGCTACGGTTTCAGTTGTTCTGGGCTTAGATGGTGGCATTAAGAAATTATCAAATGCTAATATTATCCTGGCCTGTTTACTGCTCATTGCAGTTCTTATTCTTGGTGAAACTGGGGAGCTTATGCGCTCCTACGTTCAAAATACCGGAGCTTATCTTTCAGATCTTATTTACAAAACCTTCAACCTCTATGCCTATGAGAAGAAAGACAAGTGGCTTGGGGGCTGGACTCTTCTTTATTGGGGCTGGTGGATATCATGGTCACCTTTTGTGGGCATGTTCATTGCGCGCATAAGTAGAGGAAGAACGATTAGGGAATTCTTAGTAGGTGTGCTCTTTGTTCCTTCGGCCTTTACTTTCTTGTGGATGACTGTCTTTGGCAACTCTGCTATTAATCTCGTTTTGCAAAAAGGGGCAACAGACCTAGTGACTGTAGTAAACGAGAATGTGCCTGTTGCTCTTTTTAAGTTCTTTGAATATATGCCTTTTTCTCAAACGCTAACGGGCCTAGGATTACTTCTCGTTGTTACTTTCTTTGTGAGCTCATCTGATTCGGGCTCACTTGTGATTGACACTCTCACTTCCGGCGGAGCTGCTGAGCCTCCAGTGTGGCAGAGAATTTTCTGGGCGGTTCTGGAAGGTGTTGTTGCAGCAACTCTACTTTTGGCCGGAGGCCTAGAGGCCTTGCAGACGATGACTATCGTTTCGGCTTTTCCCATGATCTTTATGATTCTGCTTGGAACTTTTGCCCTGGTGCGCTCCCTTAATGATGATCTTCTTCATATGAAAACAGTTTTAAATCATACAACCTCGGTTCAATATTCAAAGGCCAGTACTTCATGGGAAGAGCGACTGGATTCGCTCGTTAGTCTACCAAGGTTTTCAGAAGTTGATGTCTTTTTAAAAGGAGCTGTTAGCGAGGCAATGGGGGAGCTGTCGAAGGCCATGCAGAAAAGGGATCTGACAGCGAATTGTATTTTAGAAGATGACTCCTGCGCAAAATTAATTGTTAAAAATAATGATGTAGAAGACTTTGTCTACAATGTGGTCATCAGAAAATTCAATGTTCCGGGCTACGCTTCTGAAGATGATCAAGAGGCCTATTGCCGGGCCGAAGTCTTTCTCCTCTCAGGAGGGCAGGACTACGATATCTATGGCTACTCCAAAGATCAGATCATTGCTGATATCGTAACTCAATATGAGAAGCACTTTCACTATCTTCATCAGGGGAATTCTGAAGTCTATACTTAGGTGGGAGTGATTTGAATAATCTTAATTGACAAAATTTTAGATGTCGTTAAAATTAGTTTATGACTTTTACTTCTGGGTTTGTCTTTATCTTTCTTTTGATCTTCTCTCCTGACGGGCTTGCCAAGAGTGTCCGTAAAAATAAAAATATTAAGAAGCTTCAAAAGTATGCATCAAGGAAGAGCACCAATAAAAGTAAAAAATTCTCATCAAGAGAAGAGCGTGTCAAAGCACCTACAGTCAAAGATCCTAAAACACAGTTAATGAGATTTGAAATCTCTAGTGTCAACTACCTCCAGTCCTCAGGAAAGGGACACTCTGTCCAAGTCGCCTGGCTTCCTAGACTCTTAACTTTCAAGAAAAAATGGAGCTTAAGTTCAAGGCTAGGCGCGACCTTCTTACCAAAGTCTGCTAGTAGTGAGAACTTTTTAATCCTCAGTGGGGACTTAGTCTTAGCTTATCAATATGGAAAGATCTTAGGTTTTGAAATCTTCAGCGGAGGGGACTTTTGGGATCAAGATAAGCTCTATATTGAAGCTGGTGCAGGAATAACACTAGGAACTAATGGAATTCATTTTTTGAACTTCTTCAGTGATGACTTCTTTCTTGGGCATTCATTAATTCTTAGTCCAATTAAGAGAACACAGAATCTTTCACTTGGTTTTCGAAAGAGCTTTTAAGGAAGTACTCATGATTAAAAAAACCGGCCTCATTATAATTCTCTCATTAGTGTCATGCGGAGAAGGAATTAAACTTAATGAAGATACTCCCTTGCCGGCTTCCTCTAATACAGCTGACATTGTTGAAAGCGTTGTTGGCCTCTCTCATGGAGGAGATAACTCTCATATCTGTGCGGTCCTTAATACAGGGAGTCTTCGCTGTTGGGGCAGAGGGGCTGATGGTCAACTAGGTCATGGTGATACAGAAAAGATAGGAGAAACTGAACTTCCAAGTACAATAGATGAAGTCGCTGTCGGGGGAGTTGTGACTCAGGTTGTAACTGGAAGTGCCCATACTTGCGCGCTTCTTGAGACGGGAAAAGTTCGCTGTTGGGGTAATGGAGCTGATGGTCGATTGGGTTATGACGGCGTAGATAATGTAGGTGATGGTC
>CALHBL010000355.1 GCA_937930825.1 uncultured Bacteriovoracaceae bacterium | reverse complement strand
CTATGCCTTTGGATTGGTATAGGATTATCTCTTGTAAGTGCCTGATATTTATCAATAATACTAGCTTCGAGGCTTCTTTCTGGTCCTATAGAACCATTCTCTCTTGCCCCCATAGGACCAGCGCTTGAAAAAATCGGTCCTATAGGACCAAAGAAATTAGCTGCCCCTATAGAACCATTAAATTCTGCCCCCATAGGACCATCAGTTCCTGCCCCCATAGGACCAAAGCTTCCAAATATTTGTTTATCAGTAAGGATATTCTTAGGTAGCTTAACTTCTGCAGTATTCCCTAAATCGAGATGGGTAAGAACAATTGCGTCTACTGAGTCTATATAACTTTCTTTCAAATTATCTGCGTTTTGATAGGGATTAATTACTAGTATTTTAAAAAAACTATCCTTCATTAGGGATATTGTGCGACCAATCCCTTCTATTTCTATGGAGTCACTACTCTCTCTTAAGCCGGCCGTATCAATTAACCTAAAGGGGTGATCACCAACGCTCCAGTACTCTGAAACAAAATCTCTTGTAGTCCCATGAACATCACTAACAATTGCTCTATTACTATCAAGTAATTTATTAAAGAAGGTGCTCTTACCGGCATTAGTTTTACCAATCAGAGTTATTGCTGGAGTCAGTAAATCTGAGAGCCTCCCCTGACTTCGTCTATATAGGAGGTCAATTTCTTTTTTTAGAAGACTCATGCACTCATCTATCTTCTTACTAACTACCTCATCCCCTACGTCTTCACTAAAATCTATAGAGATCTCAATTGCTGATCTTAATTCTAGATATTGCTGCCTGAGTTTTAAATAACTATTGAAGAGCTCATTACTGAGCATTTTATTAGCCGCGCTGAGTCCAAAACCACTATTAGCATTGAGAAGTAAATCTAAACCTTCAACCTGGCTCAAATTCAACTTCTTATTCCTAAACGCTCTATAAGTGAACTCCCCCGGGAGTGCCAGGCTAAAACCAAGCTTCTGGCAGAGAAATTTTAGGATTTTATTAAGACTTAAGGGGTTCCCATGAAGCTGAAGCTCTAGAATATTCTCACCTGTAAAGCTATTGGGGGCATTGAAGTAAATTCCAATACCCTCATCAAGAACCTCACTAGAGTCATCTAGAACCTTGAGAAAGTGGGCATTACGGGGCTTCCAAGTTTTAACAGTTAAGACGTCTTTAAAGACATTGATATCTTTAAAGCCACTAAAGCGGATTACTCCTAGAGCTGCACTAGCTTGTGAATTAGTGCTAATGACAGCTATCGGGCAATCTCTTTGAATGATTTTCATAAACTAGTCTACAGATCTATATACGATAAGCTGCTGAACAATCCCATAAAGTGTAGAAACAAAGATATAGAGGTTTAGGCCAGCTGGAAGGTCTTTCATAAAGAAAGTGAAAATAAGCGGCATAAACATCATCATTTTCTGTTGGGTTGGATCAGCTGTTGTACTAGGGTTGAGCTTAGTTTGGCCGAACATTGCAATCCCCATCAAAACAGGAAGAACATAGTAGGGGTCTTTTGCACTTAAATCTTTTATCCATAGAATGAAGGGCGCATTTAATAGCTCAACTGAGTTGAATAGTACTTGGTAGAAGGCAAAGAATACTGGCATTTGCATAATAAGAGGTAAGCAGCCACCCATAGGGTTTGCACCATTCTTCTTAAATAATGCCATTGTTTCTTTTTGCATTCTCTGGGGATCATCACCAAACTTCTCTTTAACTTTCGCTAGTTGTGGCTGAAGCTTTTGCATTTTCTTCATGCTTTTGAAGCTTTTAAACTGTAACGGAAAGAGAAGTGTACGAATGAATAGCGTGATTAAGATAATTGCAAAACCATAGTTAGGAACATACTTATAGATAAAACGGAGTCCATTAAGAATCGGTATCGCAAGAACTCCGAAGATACCAAAATCTACACTTAACTGAAGGTTATTTCCCATCTCCTCAAGGTTTTCGAATTGCTTAAGGGAGAGAACAGTTCTTCCTTTAAGCTCAGTTGTACTCTCAACTAATCTAGCGCCCAATTTACTATTTTTGATATTAACAGCAGCAACTGCCTTCTTATCTAAGATAGTGGCCAGAAGGTGGTAGTGAAAATCAATACCAATCCATTGAAGAGTCCCATCATAAGCTTCTTCCCCATCAACATTATCTCTTTCGACGTCTTTTAAGAGTGTGAGAAACTGGCGTATTTGCCTACCCTCCCCTTCTTTCTTGGAAGAAGTAAGTTCTAAGTAATACTGCTGGGCCGTAGGGCTTTTAATTGACCAGTTGAAAATTCCGTTATCGCCAATAGAACCATTGAATTGTAATCCAAGAGCTGGATCAGTACCTTCAACAGAATTACCATTTGCAGATAGGCTGAAACTTGGTGAATATCTTTTTCCATCGCGAACAAGATAAATTCTAAAAGGTGATGTATTACCAACTACTTTCTCTAATGAGTCTGTGGCCAGTTCACTTTGAATGTCTGAGAAGGATAGATCAGAGTTAACTTGTATTGAATTACCCTTATTGCTAATTACAGCAGAACTTAAAGGAGTAGCTACGACTTGATCAACTGAATCAGTCGTTGTACTAGCATTTGCAATAGGCATGGCCGTCTTACTTGGATTATCGTCTTTTACCTTCCCCGTAGAAGAATCAACAACTCCTTTATCATTAACAGGCTTAAAGTCATTCTTTGGTCCAAAGAACGCCTGCCATCCAAATAAGACCATTGCAGACAAAGAGAGTGCTAGAAATAAACGTTTTTGATCAGAAGCCATATTATATTAATCCTGTTGGCGAAGAGCCTACTTTGCCTTTTTACTAGGAATGGGGTCAAAACCGCCGCTAGAAAAAGGATTACATTTTAAAATTCTTGTCAGTGAATACCACAATGCTACAGGGGGTGAAAAGCACTCAAAACATTCTTTAGCGTAGTTACTACATGTAGGTTGATATCTACAGTTTTTACCTAGAAATGGCGACAAGCAAAGTTGATAGATTTTTATCAACGCTACAAAGACAAACTTCATAATTTCGAAAACCTTTTATTCAAGGCAATTTTCCAAGACTTATCAATGGCGGAGCGAACTGAATCTCTATCCTTAGACATCCCTTTTAGCCTTGGAGAGGCAATTATGAGCAAATCAAGACCTTCTGATCGCCATTCACTTGTACGGAAGTAGGATCGCAGTTTTCTCTTTATTAAATTTCTCTGAACGGCATTACCGGATTTTCGAGAAATACTAAGACCTAACCTTGAAGAGTCAGAACCGATAGCTGATTCTTTAAAGTAGAAACGAAGAAAAGGGGTGCTAATTCTTTCAGCTCCCCTCTTTAAGTAATCAAAATCTTTTGGCTTAAGCAAGCGTTGCTCTTTAGTGAAAGAGCAATTCATATCTGCTACTTAACACCTACAGATACTGTAAGGTTCTTTCTTCCTTTTGCTCTTCTAGCGTTAATGACCTTCTTGCCACCGGCAGTTGCCATTCTCTTAAGAAAACCATGAACACGAAGTCTTTTCTTTCTCTTTGGTTGCCATGTACGTTTACTCATATTACTTCCTCACTCTCTAAAAAACGGAGATTAACTTAAATACTTAAAACTGAATAGGGAAACTACATAAATGATGGTGGAAAATCAATGGCCAATCGCAAAAAAAGTAACCGCCAAATAACCAACAAATTGTAAGAAGAGGTCAGAAAAACTGCTCAGTGCATTGTATTGATTCTTGATCACTCCTCCTGTACAAAATTTCCTACTCTGAGCAACTTAAAATAGAGAAAATCTATAAATTTAATTGAGGAACAGCGAATGACACGGGATTTTCCTTTTGAAAAATTTCTAAATACAGGATCTAATAAAAACGCTGACTTACTCAATAGCATCTTCACAGAACCAACGGCTCAAGCCTCACAAAATCGATCTCAATATCAGTACAAAGACCAGCAACCCCAAAGAGATAACTCTATTTCAAATAGCATGAAAGCAGTTGCCACTGATAGCTTAACTGCAGCACCTGATAAGAATTTAGATATTAGTCCCTTCAAACCCATTGAAGATGCGCTCTTCTCTCTTCTCAAAGAAGAGATATATGAACCGAAGTTTTCCACATTTATAGAAAATAAAATCAAGCTGGAAGGCTTCTCGGATAATATCGCGACCTTCTCGGCCCAAACGCAGTTCATTCAATCGACCATAGAGAATTCATTTAAACCAGATATTGAAAGATGCTTACAAATATTAATGGGAGAGAAGTATTCTCTCACCTTTATCAAAACAGCTGGCCAAGTCTCAGTACCAGGGCAGGCAACATCTGCTTCGGCAATACCTCAGCCGGCCGCAAGAAATTCTCTTACAAACCTACTAAGTGAAAGTCCTGAGAACTTAGAGAGAAATACCGGCCAAAGAAAAACCTCATTTACTCTAAACTTAACTCCAACAAAAGAAGAATTAAGCGAGGAAATAGAAAGTAAATTTATAGATCATATGACTAGCGATAATCTTGGCTACACAATTGATCCTCACAAAACATTTGATAACTTCATCGTCGGGCCTTCAAATAATCTAGCCTTTGCTACAGCGTGCGCAGTGTCCGACTCCCCTGGAAGAACCGGGAAGTATCCCTGTCTCTATCTATACTCCGATAGTGGACTAGGAAAAACTCACCTTCTTCATGCTGTCGCAAATGGGATCTATGAAAAACATCCAGACTTATCAATATGCCTAATCTCTGCCAGAGATTTTATGAAAGAATTAATTAATGCATATAAAGATAAGAAACTATCGGAGTTTCAGAGAAAATATACCGAAAGTGTTGATGTTCTCATGATTGACGATATTCATGAACTCAAGAATAAGAACTCTACACAGGAAGAATTCTTCCATATATTCAATTTCCTCCATGACAAAGGTAAGCAGCTCATTTTTACCTCTGATAAAAGCCCCGATAAAATTACGGGTATTGAAGAGAGAATTATAACTCGTCTTCAGTGGGGCTTAGTTGTTGATATTCAAAGACCTGACTTTGAAACAAGAACAGCAATTCTAAAGAAGAAGGCCATCTCCTTAGATATCTTTATCCAAGATGATGTCTTAAATATAATTGCAAGCTCAATTAAAACATCAATTAGAGAGCTTGAAGGCTCACTCATACTTCTTCAAGCACATGCGGAACTAATGGAAGCGGAGATTGACGTTGAAATGGCCCGAGATATATTAAAGCTTTCAGATATAAGAGATAGACCTTGTGCAACCCTTGAAAGTGTATGCAAGCAAGCATCTCAACATTTTAAAATACCTGTAGCAGACCTAAGATCAAAATCTAGAAGTAAAGAAATTGTTAGAGCAAGACATATAGCTTGGAGTATCAGCAAAAATATTGTTGGTGCAACCTTCAAAGAAATTGCTCAATATTATAGTAATAGAGATCACTCATCTGTAATTCATGGTGTTAATAAAATTTCACAACAATCTAAGACCGATCAATCACTGGCCAAAGATGTTCTCTTTCTTGAGAATTCTATTTAGTAAGAATCCCTCACCCTTTTCAAATATATTTATTGATAAGAAACTCGCTTTTTAGCGAGTTTTTTTATATCTATGTCTAATATAAAAGAAGTTATCCACAATATTACCCACTGTGGATAACCTTTATCCACATTTGTCCACAATTAGGAGTTATCCTTATCCACATGTTGATAAAAATGGGGATAACTCTGGAAATATTCCCGAATATCTGGGTGGCCAAAGATCTCTAAAATATAATGTGGATAACTCTGGTGAATAGAAGTGAATAACTCAAGAATAAAGTTAATAAAGAAATAATATACGCATTAAGCACATGCTAAATAGAAAGATGTAAACATTTGTCCACAATTAGGAATTGGCCGAAGACCATTAACAACGGGGGCTTAGAAAGTTTCCCACTTATCCACAACCTATAGTTTATATTGTTTAATTTATATATATATCTACTATAAAAGAATAAATTAAAATCGCCCTTGAAATAGAGAAATTTAAATAGGATAAAACTAATGAGGGTAAAACTATGCATGCACAAGTAAGTACAGAATCTATTCGAGAAGCTATCAACAAAGTGACTTCAGTTGTTGATAGAAAAAATACAAGACCTATACTTGCTTACACACTAGTTGAAGCAAGCAATGGTCAAATTTCATTTTCGGCAACAGATCTAGAAGTCTCAGCAAAAGTAACAATCGAAGCCATTACTGAAATTCAAGGATCATTCTGTGTAAATGCAAAGAACTTCTCAGATATTTTAAGAGAGCTTCCAAACTCAAACTTAGAATTAAAATTAGATGAATCTCAGAATAGCTTAAAAATAAATTGTGGAGATATTCACTTCACTCTCTTAATTTATAAAAATGAAGATTTTCCACAATTAATCTTTCAGAATAAACAAAACGAATTCAAGATCCCTAGTGAGAAAGTATTAGAAGTAATATCTAAAACTCATCATGCCATAAGCACAGATGAGACAAGACTCTACTTGAATGGAATATATTTACAGGAAACAGATGGAAAGCTTAGAGCAGTAGCAACTGATGGTCATAGACTCTCAATGATCGATACTGAATTAAGTGATAACAATATTGAAAACTTAATAAATGGCATAATTATTCCTAGAAAAGGAGTAAATGAACTTAAGCGAGTCGCTGAATCAAATAGTAATTCAGATATCAACATAAGTGTGGATGACTCGTTCATGTATGTGAATTGTGACGAAAAATATTTTCTTAGTGTAAGGCTTATCTCAAGAGAATATCCTAAATATCAAGCTGTTATTCCCCAGAAGACAACATTCACTATGATTGCAGACAAGAGTTCTTTATTTGATGCTTTAAGAAGAATTAAAATCATGTCGAATGAGAAAAGTAATGGCGTAAGAGTTAAGCTTAACGAGCGAGAAATGATTCTTATGGCTAACCATCCCTCCCTAGGAGATGCTAAAGAAACTATTCCAGTTGATTATACTGGTCGTGAAATGGAAATAGGATTTAATGCTAAATATTTAATAGAAACATTGGCAACATTCGACGATGGAGAAATCCGCTTCGAAATCAATAATGAATTTAGTGCAGTGATGCTTAGATCTATGAATCTTCCGCATATGCTGGGGATTATTATGCCGCTGAAGCTCTAAATGCTTCCTCTTAAAATTGATAAACTTCAAGTGACAAACTTTAGGAATCTTGAAGAAGTAGTTATTCATTTTTCACCAGGAATAAATTGTATATTTGGTGATAATGGCAACGGAAAAACGAATATTTTAGAGGCCATATATTTTTTAATTCTAAGAAAATCTTTTCGTAAAAATACAGGTTTTCCACAGATTCTAAGTATTGATGGTGAAAAGGCCGAAGTATTATTTTCTTCTGTATTCACTAGTGAGGGAAGCGAAGATTTATTATCACTAACCGGCAAAGTTTCTTCTGATGGATCGTCTTGGTATCAGAATGGAAAAAGTACGAATAGGAAACTAAAAGCTGGAGTTGTCTTTATCAACCCTTTTGACTCTCAAGGGTTTCATAACTCAGCAAGCTCTAGAAGGACGTGGGTAGACGATCACCTTGGCCAGTTGGATACAAAGTATAAGAGTGAGCTAAACCGTTATCAGAAGTCTCTCAGGTTTAGAAACAAGCTCCTATCGAAGAAGCCTAATGAATTTCGAAAGCAAATTAACGCTATTGATCAGGATTTAGCTCCCCTGTCTTGCTATCTAACTATGGCCAGATTAAATTTTCTTGAGCAACTCAAGCCATTTATTCAAAGAGCATTCTTTGATCTCTTTTCAGAAAATCATCATTTAGAAATAATGCTTGATGCTAAAGTGATGATACAGACTCCTGAAACCTATCTTGAGTTGGCCCAGAAGAATCAAGAAAAAGATGAGATTCTCGGGTATACGCATCATGGTGTTCATAAAGATGATTATACGCTTCTCTTTGATGGACTAAACTCATTTGATTACTGTTCTCTCGGACAACAAAAGATGTCTTATTTGAGCCTCTTGTTTGCCTATATTGAGCTATTTAGGTATAAATTTAACTCTTTTCCTATTGTTCTTTTGGACGATGTCTCTGGCGAGTTAGATAAGCTTAGATGGAGGCGTTTGGTAGATTATTTGAAAGCTAAAAAATTTCAAATATTAATCACTACCGCTAACGATAGATTTAAAGATGAGTTGGAAACCATTACAGGATCTAGAAGAATTCTTGTTGATGGTGGATCAATTCAACTATTTTAAATTTCGAATCACGTTTCTTAAGCGTTAGAAACACGGGAGTTTCTTCTTGGAAAATCAAACACCATCAATATCAAAGGTTGGCGAAAAGTATACTGCCGATCAAATTAAAGTCTTAGAAGGTTTAGAAGCCGTTAGAAAAAGACCAGGTATGTATATTGGGGATACTTCATTTCGAGGCCTCCATCACTGCGTGTATGAGATTGTTGATAATGCAGTAGACGAAGCCTTGGCTGGCTATTGTACAGAAATTAAAATTAGAATTCATAAAGACAACTCTGTAACTGTTATTGATGATGGTCGAGGCATACCTGTGGACATGCACCCTACTGAGGGAATTTCTGCAGCAGAGCTTGTTTATACTAAGCTCCATGCTGGTGGAAAATTTAATGAAGAAGGCTCAGCCTATAAAGTTTCCGGTGGTCTCCATGGTGTGGGTGCTGCTGTAGTTAACGCCCTTTCAAAATGGGTAAAACTAGAAATTAAAAAGAATGGAAAAGTCTATGCCGTACAATTTGAAAGAGGCAATACAACTAGTCCATTAAAAGAAGTAGGAGTTCAAGAAGGTGATGAAACGGGGACTTCTGTAACCTTTAAGCCAGATACAGAAATTTTTGAGGTTTTAGAGTTTAATTATGAAACTCTAGCAAACCGCTTCAGAGAAATGGCATTTCTTAATAGAAATTTAAAAATAGATTTAAAAGATGAGAGAACTGATAAGAAAGAAATCTTTCATTATGAGGGTGGTCTTGTAGAGTTCGTTGAATATCTTAACAGAGCAAAAACTGCTGTTCATAAGAAAGCAATTTATATTTCACAATCAAGAGAAGACTATGAGGTTGAGATAGCTCTTCAGTGGACTGATTCTTATAGTGAAGTTCTTGCTGGCTATGCCAATGCCATTTCAACTCCTGGCGGAGGGACACATATTTCTGGCTTTAAAACTGCTCTGACCAGAGTGCTTAATCAGTACGCCAAAGATAATAATCTTCTTAAGGGCATAAAAATTAATTTAACTGGTGATGATATGAGAGAGGGCGTAACCGCCATTATTTCTATCAAACTGCCAGAGCTCCAATTTGAAGGTCAAACAAAAGATAAGCTTGGTAACTCTGAGGTAGAAGGCATCGTAAACTCTCTAGTTGGAGATGGCCTTAAAACCTACTTCGAAGAAAACCCTACGACTGCTAAAACGATTATTAGAAAAGCAGTTGATGCAGCAGCAGCTAGAGAGGCGGCAAGAAAGGCTCGTGAACTAACAAGGCGAAAGTCTGTTCTTGAGTCAGGTGGTCTTCCAGGGAAGATGGCCGACTGCCAAGAAAAAGATCCAGCTGTTTGTGAAATTTATATTGTGGAAGGTGACTCTGCTGGCGGTTCTGCTAAGCAGGGGCGTGACAGAAGAACCCAAGCGGTACTTCCTCTCAAGGGT
>CALHBL010000354.1 GCA_937930825.1 uncultured Bacteriovoracaceae bacterium | reverse complement strand
AGTGCTCCATGGAAGAAAGAGAGACTTTGTATCAATTAGGCCCGCTTCATCAAGAGTGAGAAAGAGTACACTTTCCCACTGCTCAGGAAGAGACTTCTCTTTCTTCATCTTCTTCTTCATGGACTTTAAGATTCTATCGCGCTCATTAAAGTTACTATCCAACTCAAAGAGAAGGGCTGTTTTTAAATATTGCTCGTAGGTAGCTGTATTTCCGGCCGCTCTTAACACTAACTCTTCTTGCAATTGTCCAGCTTCACTAAAGCGTCCCATTAACTCATATTCTGTCATAAGAGCATTCTTATCATTTTCTTTTTCAAGTAAGCTGACGAGCTTTGTTTGATCCTCAAAGCGAATAGCTAATACCTTAGCATTGGCACAAGATTTTTCTGGAAAGACATTGGATAAGCAGAAATCATAGAACTTCTGCAGAGTCTCTGGAGACTCCTTCATAGTAGCGGCTTTTTGGAAACTGGCCTCTACTGCAATCTTATCCATCGCTCTAGTTTCACTAACAACTTTCTCACTAGCGCGTCCTTGAGTCCCACTCTTCCACAAGGTAACTTGCCCTATGATAGAGCTGTAAGCTTTCTGATTATTAAAAATATCTAAGGTTAGGTTCTGCGATAGGATGGCCCACTTAGATACCTTCTCATAAGCTAAGCCCTTATTAACGAGACCTTTGAATAGAGGTAGCGCGCTCTTGTAGTCTTTGTTTTCGTAGTACTTTCTTGCGGCAACATATTCGAATTCATCAGCTTCAGGTGTACCTTTTAGAATTTTAGCAATGGCCAAAGACTCTGTAATAAGAATTCTAGAAAGCTTATCTTTGTTCTTAGAAGTCTTACCTTCGGCCTTTTCTAATTTCTGGGCCAAGGCAAGTCTCGTTTGTCTTAATTTTCTTATCTCTGTTAACTTAACTTTATAACCGCTGTCTTCTTTTATCCATTTACCAAGCCGATCAATCTTGGCCATTGGACTTGTTTCAACTTTTAGCCACCCTTGTTGAAGCTTCTTTCTTAGGTCATCGTTAGGGTAAATTCTTAAATAAACATCGATCGAGCGTTTCAGAAAGGGAGTTAGTTCAGGAATAACCCCTGCTTCAGCGTCAACTTGAACTAAGTACCGCCGCATAATCTTATTAACTTCTTTGGCCTCTTCAGCTTTCGTTGGAATATCTGATGGGGTCCTCTTTTCCAGATCGCCTAGAATCGTTTCAACCTTATCCCAGTTTCTAAAACCATAGAACTCTTCTAATAGTCTCGATTCATAGTAGAGGTTTGGCTTACTCTCATTAATATAAGCGAGAAGGTTTGAGCCCGCTTTTCTATTACCTGCAACATAGAATGCTTCAACGAGCTCTCTTATAAGCTCTGGCCTCTTTAATTTAACTGAGAGCTTCTTCATATACTCAAGCTCATTTACGCCATCAGTATCAAGATTAGACATAAACATTACGAGGTCTTGTAATGAGGCTTCACGTACTTCAGTCTCTTTTTCATCTACCCAAAGAGCCGCTTTTAATTCAACAATCGCACTATCAAGCTTAGTGTCTTTAAAGAAGAGCCACGCTTTTCTATAGTGGGCGTAATTGCAAGATGCTTTAGCCGCGCACAGACCAATAGCTACATCGTAGAAGTTTTTAGAAGTACTAAATTTTCCATCTTCTTCATACCACTCTGCGAGGGCCAAAGAAGCCTGTTCTTTCATTTTCTTAGGAACATCTTTGTGGCCTTGAACATTAAGGTAGTGTGACTCGGCCATTTTATGCTCACCCAACCTACTCATAAGCCTGGCCATTTGAAATTCAATCTTTAGTCTCGTAAGTCCTTTTGCTTTTTGAACTCCATCAGTACCGTTTAGACTATGGCGATAGAGATCCAGCGCCTTAAGCCGATTGGCCCTTAGTGTTTCATGCTTAGCTTCTCCACCTTCCTTTATAGAAACATCGAAGTAGAGATCAGCGAGCCTTAGGGTTAAATCGATGCGAGCAGGATCATCAACTTTAAGTGAATCTCTTAACTTTTCCATCTCCCCAATGAGATAGTGCGCATCACTAGCTGCTACCTTAGCGGGAATTGCTAGGAGCATTAGAGTAATCAAGAATGCAAAAGCTACTTTCATTACAATCAATCCTTTGATTTTAAACTAAAAAATAATTTCACATAAACTCTAGCGCTGACCTACAACTGCTAGTTCCAAGCTTTGGAACTGACTACTCGTGAGTATCCCCATGATAAGTGCGACAGTTGTTGATTTCACTTCCCTATCCGCTTGAAGATTAATCTCTCCAGTGAAAGGAGTCTTGTGTGACTTCGCCCAGTTTCTCTTTATGGTATCGAGCTTCTTTAAAAGTATATTAGGCTTCTTTGAGATCAAACTAGTCTTTGCAACAAGCTTTTGATCTAAGTAGAGATTCCCATCGCTGGCAATCGCTAAGACAGGAGCTTCTTTAACTTGTGAAGGAGTAATTGAGCTTGGTAGCTCAACACCTTTTGTAACAAGGATCTCTGGAGAACTTGAAAAAGTTTGCAGGAGAAAAACAACAAGCATTGAGAACATATCAACCATACTTGTTAGCATTAGCGTGAAGCCCGCGGCTTTAATTCCCCAATGCTTCTTTCTTTTGCGATTAATGAGGTGTTTTTCAAAGGCGTCAGACGCCACCATACTATTATTGAGAATCATTTAATTCCCCTTCGCCGTTAGGACGCCAATATTCATTATTTGATTCTTTCTCAAAATATCTAGAGTAGAAATTAAACTGCCATAATTAACAGAACTTCGCGGAGTAACTGTCGCTGTTGCTACTTTGATCAGTCCTTTTTTATTAAGAAGAAACTTACCTGTGATCGCACTATTAAGACTTGCAAGCATAGATTCAAAGCTTTCGCCTTTGACATCTAACTTTCGGACCCTTTTGCCATTCTTCTTAAGGTTAAGGCGCATTTGAGTGGCGTCTTTAAAGACAAGATCAAGATCATAGGAGTCTTTCTCTTCTGCAGCGGCCTCAGTTCCATGACTTTGCTTAACTTCAACAGTTCCGATTTCAATCCAAACAGCAGTAATAAGTAAAAAGCATACACAGGTTGAAAGAAGATCAATAAAGGGAGTAAGATTCAACTGAGCATCCAACTCTTTCTTAGTTCCCAAGCCTGTTTTCTTACGCATGTTTCACTCCAATCCCTGGAAAAAAGGCCCAAAACATGGGCCTTGAAGTTTTTAAAAAGTTATTAGTTACGAGTCATTGAAGCTTCATCGCCTTTTGAAGAAGCAAGAGGTCCACTCTTTTGCTCTTCGCCGGCATGACTCTCTGTATAAAAGAGAAAATCATGATAGATCTCACTTGCTTGCTCCGTAAGGGAACTTACAATTTGCTCAGTACGGTTTTGAAAAATAGCATAGGCAACTAGAGCTGGAATTGCAGCGACAAGACCAAATGCTGTTGAGTTGAGTGCTTCAGAGATACCTTGGGAGAGAAGGTTTGCTCTTTCAACAGGTGAAGCTGCTGCCACACCTGCAAAAGAAGAAATAAGACCAGTAACTGTTCCAAGAAGACCAAAGAGAGTTGCAACGTTACCGAACATAGCAAGAAAGCCAGTTCTCTTATCAGTCTGAGATATTTCTCTTGAAAGCTGCTCATCCATTCTGGCCTGAAGAGCTTCATCTCCCGCACCAGCACTACGCATTTTACAGCCAACAGTAGTGATTCTCCCTAAACTAGTATTAGAGCCTGACATCTCGATATAATCGAGGGCCGCCTTGAAGTCTCCTCTAGAAATAAAACCTAGAATATTCTTTCTAAAATCCTTGGGAGTAGACTTATATGTCGCATAGAGAGCAATGAATCGCTCAATAGTGAAGGCAATCGTCAGAAGACCAAATGCCAGAATAAAATACATAAAAAAGCCACCGGCCTGAAACTGTTCAATAAGATTCATGAAGTCTTCTCCTTAAGAAACCATAACTTGAAAAAAAAATGACTAATTTAGTATTTTAATTTGAAATGCTAATGTCAACGAATCTGGCAAAATACCTGAATGAAGTATGAAAAAGTAAGTTTTCTCTACTTAGTTGAGATAGAAATTAGGGATAAGTAAGGTTCAACTTTAAGAAGTCTCTCTTTCCATTAGATTTAGCAATGGAAAATTTTCTTTCTAACCTTTTTACTCACCTTTTAAGATTGATTGAAGATTTTTGAAATTTTATCCATGAGAGTATTGGCGGAAAAAGGCCTGACAACCACATTATTCACACCACTTTTAACAGCTATAACTACATTTTGTTGGGCAGCTTCACCAGTAACCATAAGAAATTTAGTTCTCTTAGTGATTTCACTCTCTCTGATTCTTTTAAGAAGACCTAGTCCAGTCCCCTTAGCAAGATCCCACTCTGAAATAACAAAGGCGACAGGTTTTTCCTCTTCTGCAGTGATTTTTTCCCATGCTCGCTCTTCATCAGCTGCTTCTTGAACATTCTTAAGACCAATATCAAATAACATTTTCTTCAGGATCTGCCGATTTCCAGCGGAAGCATCCGCTATTAGAATTTTCATACTCGATTTAAGTGCCATTATTCTTCCTAATTATTACTTAAGCTCTTAGCTGCTTCTTTTTTTCATCACCGTGGCTATTCTCTTGAAGTAAGTATATCAAACTTTCATATATAGTATCACCAAATTCTAACTCTAGGCCTGGAGATAGGTACTTCTCTTTTAAATTTTTAACGATTGTCCTCATTGGAACTCGAGTTCCTGTGACTCTTCCACTAGCATATTCAAGAATATGTGCTGACGCCCCAAGAACAAGAGCAAGGGGCTCAATAAATGGACCTTGTTTGTATTCAGGATACCCTCCTCCATCAAATCTCTCATGATGCTGATAGAGTAACCGATTACAACGCTCGCTTATAACTAGGCCCGACTTGCGAATAAGGTGCTGGGCCAAGCCAGGATGTTTCTTATACTCTTGTCTTTGAGCACTTGTCAGTTCTAGTTGAGCCGTTTGACTATAGAGAAGATCCATTTGTGTGTGGCCAACATGAGAGAGAAAGGCCGCCACAATGAGATCCCCAAGGGCCGCTTGATCATTCATCCCGCAGCCTTTGGCCAAATGAAAACTAATAGCTACAATTCTATTGATAAAGTTATCTTCATAGAGCAGTTTTTCACTTAAGAAAGCTGCAAGGCTTACCGTGTGGGAAACAGTATAGTGAAAGCTCATTGCTTCAAGCCTTACCTGCTCTATTAAAGGCAGATAATTATCATCTTCTTGCGCTTCGCCCAGCTCCTGCCTAAATTTAAATTGCCCAAGCATCTCTATTCTTTGCTCAAGCTCGGCCTGCCGCTTTTTCTGACGTTTAATAAATTCATGAGTGGGCTCAACCTGTAAGCTTGCAATATCCTCTTCTTTTAACTTCTGATCTTTAAGAAAAGTTAACTTCTGCCCATGATCAATGGCCAGCTGCCCTCCACGCTCCAAAATAAAATTCACTAATTCTTGCTTTTGAGTTGTAAAGGGTGAGTTAGCAAAGAGAAGTGTCGAATACTGACCACTAGATTGGTTAAAAATATAGAGATGAAAGGGGTATATTGAGTTCACCTCTCTATCCAATTGATCAGATTCGATATGAAAGAATTCTTTATCATCTAAATTCATCATTACCCGGCCTTCTTTCCAAAGAATCTACCAAAGAAGCCGCCGCTCTTCTTTTCTTTTGATTTCTTTGATTCTTTAGGCTTTGATGAACCTGCAGAATTATTCGTTGTCTGTGCCACTCTTTCTTTATGATACTCAGTAAGGAGTAAACCCCGAAGAACTTCAAAGACTACTTCTAAGGATTCAGCTCTTTCTTCGGCAAACTTAGTTGTGGGGATAAAAACCGCAATTCCAAGTAAGCTTGCGCCCTCATAGAAGGGAAATATGAATTCATTCTGCAGCTCTTGAAAGGTATGGTCTCTAAACTTAGGAGTCTTATACGTCTTCCACTGTTCTAGCTTAGTTCCCCAGCTCAGATTAAACGCACCTTCAACTTCTCGCTTCTTAAGATCAAATATCTTTAAGTCTTCCTCATAAGCAGACTCTCTTTCTCTTTTTTCAGAGCGGCTTAAACCTTCAAGATCTTCTTCAGTTAACTTTATAGGTGCTCGTCCAATCTGTTTAGCAATTCTTCCATTGTAGAATTGTACTAGGTCACCACTCTTACCACTTTGGTAGACAATAACATCTCCAGAAAACTCTGCAGATACCCTGGTCTGAACAAATTCACATACTTTATAAGAGTCAATCTCCTCTTCTAAGTACTGACCCTGAACCTCAATAGCAATTTCTATTCCTATACTCTTAGGCAAGAAGACTTTTGTTCCTTCAATCCCTTCTTTCTGTTCTTTAGAAATTTCTTCAAAATCCATTTTCTCAGGCGTACCTGTAACTCCTAAAATAGTTTTCGTGTATGTTTTAACTTCAGCAACTTCATGAAATTCGCCATAGACCTTCTTCTTATTCTTTACGCCATCATAGGAGCCAGCTGCAAACTCTTTCTTAAGTTGAGCGTAATCAATGGTTTGCTCTCCAAGGTCTTCCTTTGGAAGAGAGTCAAATTCGTCATCGGCCTTCTTCGCCTTAAACTCGTCTTCTCTTTGCTTCTTCTTATCCCATTGACTGTCCCAGTCATCTTCACCATGCTTAAGACTCTCTTTACTGGAGTAGTGGGTTTTTATACGGTCAGCTCTGGCATTACTACGATTACTACCCTTTTCTTTTTCTTCTTTTTGAGCACCACTTTTACGCTTGAGTAGATCATCTTCTACATCTAAGCTATTCTTGGCCAATTTTTTCTCTTCATTACTTTCTTCATCTCTATTACTTTTTTTGCGCTCTTGATCATCATCTCCAACGATTTTTAACTTCTTTCTTCCATAGATATCATCCAGAACCTTATCTTCCTCTTCTTCCTTCCTAAGAGAATCTTCATCATCATCTATTGAAAGTTTGCTATGCTTCTTTCTGGTACCTTCAGATTCACCTTCTTCATCACCATCGTTATCTCTTTTATAAAGATCTTCTAGGTCGGCTTCGACCTTCATTTTCTTGGCCTCACCACCTCTTAAGTAGCCATCAATATCGTCTACTTTCTTCTTTTCTTTTTCATCACCATCATCATCATCTGAGATATCTAATTTTGCTTTCTTTGACCTTTCTTGCTCTGGTTCATACTCTTCTTCTCTTTCTATTGAGGGCCCTTCATCCTCTTCAATGTTAAGGCCTCTTTGGCGCAATTCTTCTTCTTCAGGGTCTTGTGCTATCTCTAGCTTCTTCTTTCTTTCCTTGCGCTCATTTTCTTCTTCTTGGGCCTCTCTCTTTTCGAGAATTTCTCCTTCCCCATCTTCTATATCAAGTCTAGCTTTCTTCTTTCTCTGCGCGGGAGCATCTTCTTCTTCCTCTTCGGCCCTATCTTTATATTCTACTTCTTCTTCAATATCGAGTTTCTTCTTAGTTTTACCCTTGTAATGGCCACCGAGGTCTTCAACCCTATCGTCTTCAATATCACCTTCCGAGTCTTCTTCTATATCTAAGGAACTCCTCTTCTGCTTTATTACTTCCTCTTCAACATAGCCTTCAGCTTCTTTCTTCTTTCGTGCAGTAGGATCCTCATCAATCTCTAAAGAAGCTTTCTTGTGAATGGCTTCCTCTTCCTCTTCATCCCCTTCAGCTGCCTGTTTTTTCTTCTCTTCTTCATCAACCTCTATATCCATTGACTTAGCAAGCTTACCTTTATAATGACCTTCGATGGCCTCTTCTTTATAGCCTTTATTTTCTTCAGTTTCTTCACCCTCTTCTTCTTCACCTGTTCGCTTTTTCTGCTTACCTTTATAGTAATTATCAATACTCTCTTCTTCATAGCTCTTTTTAGTCTTCTTGCTATAATTCTCTAGAGTTTCTTCTTTGGTCTTTTTCTTAGTACTTACTTCTTCATCTTCACTTTCTTCTTCGCCCTTCTTTGAGCGAACTTTCTTGCTTGCCTCTTCTTTTCCTTTTGCGGCATTATCCCCAAACTTCTGATTCATCTCACTTTCATCTTCATCATCATCAGAACTTTTTATACTTCTCAGCTGAAGACGGACTTTATAAAGAAGAGTTTTCGGATTTACAGGCTCAATCACACATTCTGTAAGACCAACTTTCATAAATTTATCAAGGGTTTTTCTAGGAATGGCCTTTGGTGACAAAAGAATTGTCTTGGTTTGCACGTTCTTTATAAACTTACGATTCTGTTGAAGCATCATGGCACACTTCTTAGGACTGGCGCTTAGAATTAATGACTGACCAATACTTGGAATAAGCTGAGCTGCTTCTTGAAGATCGTCAATTTCATAAACCTCAACTCCTTCAGCATCGCCATTAGCTTCAAAGACTTCTTTCAACTTTTCTAAAGTCTCCGAGAGAGGTTCTAAAAATATAAGTGGTTTTGATCCTGCCATTACTTCTTTATCGGCGCACTCCGCCTCTAAACTTAATAAAAGACACCTTAATAGTGGTGATTATTTCTTCACCTCTTCTCTGATCAAAACAGTCAGACTAGGGAATAATTATTCTTTTTTCTAAAGAAATATTCAGGGCCTCCGAAAGGGTTAGGGATTGCAATGATGCAGTCAACATTTAAAAAAGTAAGAGAGCAGTAAGCTCATTTTTCCTCACGGTTAGGGATCAAGCACCAAGGATGTTGTGCCAATAACAAGGAGGATTTTATGGGTTTACGCATAAACACAAACGTAGCATCACTTTCAGCACAACGTACGCTTGGTATCAGTAATAAGAAACAAGCCGATACACTTGGTAAGCTATCTTCAGGGTCGAGAATTGTTCGATCTGCCGACGATGCTGCCGGACTTGCTATCAGTGAGAAATTAAAAGCACAAGTTAGAGGTCAAAACCAAGCAGAGAGAAACGCAAATGACGGTATCTCGATGATTCAAACTGCAGAAGGCGGTTTAAATGAAGTTGGTAGTATTTTAATTAGAATGAGAGAACTTTCAGTTCAATCAGCATCAGATACAGTAGGCGATTCTGAAAGATCATTTACTGATCTTGAATATCAAAACTTAAAGCAAGAAATTGAGAGAATCTCACAAGTTACTGAATTCAACGGTAAGAAATTACTTGATGGATCTGGTGAGAAATTTGACTTTCAAATTGGTATCAACAACGACGATTTCCAAGATAGAATTTCTTTCGATACAGAAGTACTCGGTTCAGGTATTGGTCATTTAGGAGTTGATGGACTTGAAGTTTCATCTAAAGAAGGTGCTCAAGGCGCATTAGAAAGTCTTGATAATGCCATTCAAAAAGTTTCGGGACAAAGAGCGGAA
>CALHBL010000353.1 GCA_937930825.1 uncultured Bacteriovoracaceae bacterium | reverse complement strand
CTCCTTACTCATCGTGATACCAGACAAGAGTGTTCTATTAACTGGGCACCTCTCTGCAATTTCAAGGATTCGCGTTCGCTGGGCTTCGGTGATATCACCTTGGATCGTAATTTTCTTCTTAATAAGGTCGAACTTCTGAGCGCCTTGTTCACCGACCTCGCTTTCAGGAAGGTCTTCTTTACTGTGGGAGAGTTCGACTTTAATATCAGTAAGCTCAATGCCTTTTCGCTCGGCATACATCTTCATGGTCATGGAGGTGCAAGCACCAAGTCCACTTAAGAGAAGCTCATAAGGATTCATTCCAAGATTCTTTCCACCGTAAGATTTGGGTTCATCAGCAATCAAGTGATGATCCTTTGAAGAGATATCCTGAACAAACTTCTCGCTCATATTCGCTTGAACGACTATATCACTTCCAGGGCCTGGTTTCAGGGCATTGGTTTGAGGAGTTTCCGGTAGATACTGCTCAATCCAAGTCGCGACTACTTGAGCTACGTACTTAGCATCCCTTGCTTTAGTGATCAAATGGTCTGCCTTATTAAGGGAGATGAAACTCTTAGGATGCATCAAGGCCCCATATATCTTTGCCGCGTGATCAATGGAGACCGTCTCATCAACAGGGGAGTGCATAATGAGATAGGCCTTATTTGTTTGTGAAAGAGCGCTTAGAATATGCTGCTCTTTAACATCATCAATGAAGCTCTTCTTAATTTTAAAGTTTCTTCCTGCTAGTACAACATTGGCCTGACCAGATTCCATAATTCTTGGAATATCATTTTCAAATAATTGGCAGACATGCTTGGTATCACTTGGGGCACCGATGGTGACGACGGCCTTTATTGCAGCAAGCTCCGTACTCAATTTTAAAACAGCAGCTCCGCCCAAGCTGTGACCAATCAGAATACTTGGGGTCATGCCTTGTTCTTCCATGGCCTTAAAAGCACATCTTAGATCCTCAATATTGGAGGAGAAATTAGTATTAGAGAAGTCGCCCTCTGAATTGCCAAGACCAGTAAAGTCAAATCTGAGCACTCCTATTCCTTGCTCACTCAAGGCCTTAGGGACTCTTGAGGCCGCAAGAATATCCTTTGAACAAGTAAAGCAGTGGGCAAAGAGAGCAAACGCCTTAGCTTTTTTATTGGGTAGCTCTAATTTACCAGAGAGGATTTCTCCATCCTTATTCTTGAAGTTAAATCTCTTAGAATGCTGCTCCATACTCAGTGTCCTTTATATTTGATGATTAGCTAATAACTATCAATTTTAGAAAATACTGGCCATAGAAGAAGGCCCTGATTAGATATTCCTTGCCCAAGTCTTCCTTTATGGCATAGGGTGGGGGGGTATACAAAAAAGGAATTACTAAATGAAGAATTTAAATTTAATTGTTGAAGGTATGACGTGTAAGAACTGTGTCTCAAAAATTGAGAATCACTTCTTAGATCAGGACTTGATCAATAGTGTAAGTGTTGCGCTTGAGTCAAAAGAAGTGACTATTTCTGGGGATGATTCTCTGTCCAATATGGGAATTAAGAAGGAAGTAGAAGAACTTGGATTTTCTGTTATGAGTATTAAGAAAGTATAGCGGTGACAACGATCCGGCTTGATATTCAGGGGATGAGCTGCGCCAGTTGTGCCAGCTCAATAGAAAGGGCCGCCAGTAAAATTGGTGGTGTGAATTCGGCCCGGGTGAATTATGCTTTGGAAAAGGGTGTCTTTGAAATTGAAGAAGTTGCTCTTGAAGAAAAGCTCTATCACGCGTTAAATGAATTAGGCTTTTCGGCCGTGACTTCAGGCCAGAAGAATCGAAATACTCAAGTTAGTGAAGAAGCTAAAGAAAGAGCGCTTCAGCACTATTTTAGAAATTTTGTCATTGCTATTTGTCTATCCATCGGAATATTTGCTCTGGCCATGTGGCCCCTTAGAGGTTGGCCCAATCAAAAGTATAATTGGCTCCTTCAGCTCTTCTTATGCGCTCCTATTTGGGGCTTAGTAGGACTAAAGTTTCAGCGCTCCCTTTTGACCTTTATTAAAACTGGGCGCTCAAATATGAATACACTGATCGGACTTGGAACCAGCGCAGCTTTCTTCTATAGTGCTTTTCTAACACTCTTGCCAGTGACCTCTCTATCTCTAGGTCTAAGTCCAAAAGTCTACTATGAAGCCGTTGGTTTTATTATCTGCTTCGTTTACCTTGGGCAATTCTATGAAGAGAAGGCCAAAAGGAAGACAACCGAAGCTTTAAAATCCTTATTAAAATTAGGTTCAAAGAATGCTCTTAAAGTTTGTGATGGCGCTATAAGCGAAATAGAAATTGATGCTGTTAAAGTCGGTGATACGCTTAGGGTAAAGGCCGCAGGAAAGTTCCCCGTTGATGGTGAAGTGATAAAGGGGCGCTCCTTTGTTGATGAGGCCATGCTCTCTGGTGAAGCTCTACCTATTTCAAAGCAAAGAGGTGATAGGGTTTTTGCTGGAACGATAAATGGCGATAGTGTTATTGATTATAGAGCTGTGAAAGTAGGAGCTGATACTTTCTTAGGCCAAATGGTAAAATTCGTCGAAGAAGCACAAAGTTCCAAACCTCAAATTCAAAAATATGCAGATCGGATAAGTTCTTATTTTACACCGGTGGTTATCGCTATTTCTGTCATTACTTTTCTTCTATGGTTCTTTTTAGGAACGGCTCCT
>CALHBL010000352.1 GCA_937930825.1 uncultured Bacteriovoracaceae bacterium | reverse complement strand
AGGAGTCGTGGAATAACACTAGAGAGCTTGGAAGAGCAGGAGCTATGGATTGACTATGATTGCTACTATGACAATGAATCTAGTACTATTCATAACTTCCGCCAAAAGAGAAAATTTACAAATAGCAAGGGTGCCTACTCACTTAATGGTCAGATGGAGCTATGCCAAGGAGAGAGCACAGAAAAATTTACTCCCATGTGCTCAACTCCAGCAAATGAGCAATTCTTTAATTTAAAATTCTCTGCAGCTCCAAGCTTAACTGAGCTCTTTGTAGATTTAAAGAGTACAGATTTTAGCTGCGTAACTAACTAATCTAAAATTGAATTGACAAGAAGAGTGCACTCTTTAAAAGGAGTGCACTTAATCTTTATGATGGTCTTTATTATAAGTAGATAAAGACTAGAGTAAATCAGTCAGGGCATCTTGGGCCAGGTGAACAAGCCTGCCATCGTTAGGATCAGAAATCTCAAGAATCGCCTCTTCCACATCTCTTATGGCCTGACGAAGCTCCATACACACTTGATTCTTATCGAGGCAGTAAGGCAGCTTTTCGATCAGGTGATCCAATTTACGCTGGGATAAGAAAGCTTTGTAGCGGGCCCACTCAGTGAAGAGAATATCATGGGGATCAACAAGCTTGCAGTCATCTAGCTTTGAGACATCATTGAAATTTGTTGAATCGGGAATATAACTTTGCACAAGGGTTGTTCTCTCCACTCCCTTTGAAACAGCACTGGCCCGATGAACCACCATATTTCCTTGTTGAAGGATAGCATAGCCCGCCTTAGGAAATTCAACTTTTACAATATGGGGATCGGCTTCATCGCGAATCATAGAACGAATCGCCTGGGCCTTCGTGCACTGAAAGAATTCAAAGTGGCCGCCGCTATATTCTTTAGGATCAGTAACCATCAGGACATAATCCAGCGTTACAGTATCAGTATGCCAACGGTCGACTTCTCTGCCCTCTTCTTCTGGGCACAGATTAATATGCCCTTGATAGAGCCCCATAGGATGGGGAAGAACAGAGGAGTTTGTCATGCTCTTAATAAAGTTATTGACGTCGGCGCTTAAGCACAGCTCTTTTATAAAGGGTGAGTAGAAAATACTCCCTCTAATAAAGTTGGCCATGCGCTCACTCTTACGCCTTAATCCTTTTAAGTTCTCAATTGACTCCTTCAGCGCCTCAACGCCTAAGTCTGATAAGAGTCTAAAAGGAGTTGTTACAGCAAGATCAAAGGGCGCGGCCGCAGCAGCTTCTTTGGTGTGACCAAAGTCTTCAAGAGAGTAGATTCTCTCGGGCTTCTCTAATTGTAAGTGAAGAGCAGGATCAAAGACTGGTCCCCCCTCAATAGGTTTAATATGCTCAGGAATTCTAAAGTAGGGATCTGAAATCTTCTTCACTTTCACCGCCTCTTAAATAGTGACTATGCCACTTAATCCACTGAGCAAGAAAAGCTGACATAAAGACTTTGTCTCTTCAGTACTCAATAAACCGTTATTGTAAGATAGTTCAGAATAATGTCCACCACCATCTGGAAGAAAAGACTCAGAAAGGATTGTACAAAATCAGCGCTTAGGCAGATAATTTCTCTTTTAAGGAGTATCCATTGAGGAAAGCTTTCTCATTCAAAAAAGGCAGAGTTCTTGCTAATCGTTTTACTGTTGAGAGTCTTCTTGGCGCTGGCTATGAGGGTGAAGTCTATAAGGTAATCGAGGCCCATACTAATACCCAAAGGGCCATTAAACTCTTCTACCCTGAGAGGAATCCAGGCTTTAAAGTAAGCTCCAGGTGTGCAAGGAAACTTGATAAGCTCAGGGACAGTCCTCTAGTTATGGACTACTTATCCCATGAAGTTATCACGATTAGAAATGAAAAGGTCGCCTGCCTTGTTTCTGAATTTATCGTGGGAGAGGTCCTTGGAAACTTTGTTTTAAAGCAGAAGCAGAAACGATTAGAGATTTTCCCGGCCATTCACCTCCTCTACTCAATCGTATCAGGAGTTGAGTCGATTCATCTTCATGGTGAGTACCACGGAGACCTTCATACTGATAATATTATTATACGCCGCTTTGGGCTCGAGTTTGACCTTAGTATAATTGACCTGCATCACTGGGGAGATTCTAAACAAGATAATAGGGATGAAGACTTAATAAAGACCATTAGGATTTTCTACGATATCTTAGGGGGAACCAAGAGATACTCAAAGCTGCCTCCCTCTATTAAATATATTATCTGCGGCCTGAAACGAAATTTGATCTTAGCAAAATTTAGATCCGTTACTGCCTTGAGAATTCATCTCGAAAATATGGACTGGTCCGATGCAATCTAAAGATAACTATTCCCTTCTTATAAATAGTGTCGAGAGTTTTGAGAGGAATATCCTTGATTGGGGGAATTACAGAATTGGGTACTTCATTCAAAAAAATAAAGATGCCTTAAAGAATAATGAAGACACCCTCTTTCTTAATTTAAACCAAAGCCGCTTGCTCATAGGCGTCTCAGATGGAGCAGGAGGGCACCCGAGGGGGGATGAAGCTTCTTTAGCTGCTGGAAGAGTCGTTACTGACTTGAAAGATGATCCCTTTGAGCCTCTCAATTTAATTGAAGAGGTCAATGATGAAGTCATTAATTTAAAGGCCGGAGCTGCAACAACCTTGGCCTTAGTTGCTATCGAGCAAGACTATGTCCGCTGTTTTTCAGTTGGCGACTCCGAGGTACTCTTT
>CALHBL010000351.1 GCA_937930825.1 uncultured Bacteriovoracaceae bacterium | reverse complement strand
TTTCATATTACTAAAGAATTAAAGGGAGTTGTCTCTAGAGAAGAAGTTTTAGAAGCAACTTCAGGAATCTACTCTTCTCTTGAGATCTTAGACTCTCGTTACGAGCATTTTAAATACTTCTCAATGGAAGATGTTATTTCTGATAACTCTTCTTCGAGCCAATTCATCTTAGGCGAGTGGGTTGAAGACTTTAAGGATATCGATCTGAGAGATCTTTCTTTAAAAATGTCTGTCAATGGTGAGGTTGCCCAAGAAGGGAGCACAAGTGCTATCTCTGGTGACCCAGTAGTTTCAGTTATTCAGCTTTGTGAGTTACTTGAAAAGAGAGGCCGTACATTACCAGCTAACTCTATTGTCTTGGCCGGTGCCGCGACAATTGCAGTTAAGTTAGAGACAGGAATGAAAGTTGAGCTTTCAATGCAAGCACTTGGTACTGTTTCAGTAAACGTAGAAAACTAAGAAAGTAAGGGATACAAGGGAAATTAAGATGATGAAATTTGAGGCTAGCCATAATTCAATCCAGGCCGCTAAAGAGCTTGATAATAGTGATGAACTAAGTGGGATGAGAAATAACTTTCACTTCCCTGTTACGGAATCTGGAAATAAAGCGCTCTATTTTACCGGCCACTCACTAGGTCTCATGCCTAAGAAAGCTCAAGACTATATTGAAGAAGAGCTCAATGCATGGAAGGCCTTTGGCGTAGAAGGACACTTTAAAGGTAAGCATCCTTGGCTTCCTTACCATGAATTTTTAACAGAGCAGATGTCTGAAATTGTAGGCGGTAAGACTTCAGAAGTTGTGGTGATGAATTCTCTGACAGTGAACCTTCACTTGATGCTTGTTAGTTTCTATCGTCCTACTAAGAAGAGATTTAAAATATTAATAGAGAATACAACCTTCCCTTCAGATAAGTATGCTGTTGATTCACAGGCGCGCTTTCATGGCCACAATCCTGAAGAAGCAATTGTTCAGCTTGAGCCCAGTGATGGGAAAATGACCTTGAGTGATGATGAGCTGGTCGCTCAAATTAAATCCCATGGAGATTCCCTTGCACTCGTTATGCTGGGGAATTGTAATTACCTTTCAGGCCAATGCTTTAATTTTGAAAAAGTAGTTCAAGCGGCCAAGGAAGTGGGAGCAATGGTTGGCTTCAATCTCGCTCACGGTGCCGGTAATATCATTCTCGATCTTCACAAGATAGAAGCCGACTTCGCTGTTTGGTGTACTTATAAATATATTAATTCGGGTCCTGGTGGACTTGCTGGAGCTTTTGTTCATGAGAAGCACTTAAAAGATCCAACTATTCCTCGCTTTGAAGGCTGGTGGGGCACTAAGAAAGAAACTCGCTTTAAGATGAAACCTGATTTCGAGCCTATGGATACTGTAGAATCATGGCAGCTTTCTAATCCTCCAATCTTTCAACTTGCTTCCATAAGAGCAAGTTTAGATCTCTTTTCAGAAGCCGGCTTTAAAAACTTAAGAGCAAAAGGGGATGATCTAACAGGTTATCTTGAGTGGCTTCTTAAAACGAATTGTGGAGAAAAACTAGAAATTGTGACTCCAGCTTTTGAAGAAGGAAAGCAAACACGGGGAAGTATGTTGTGCGTTCGGGTGAAAGGTAATGCTCAAGCAGTTGAAGAAAAACTAAAAGAGCACGATGCAATTGTTGATTTTAGAGAGCCAGATATTCTAAGAATGGCCCCGATTCCACTCTACAATTCTTTTGAAGATGTTTATGAATTGGTAAGCATAATTAGTAAGGCCTTAAAGTAATGGAAAAAATCGTCATCTCTGGTGCAGGCCTTGTTGGTGCTTTCTTGGCAGTAGCTTTGAAGAAAGAAGGCCATGATGTTGAGATCTATGAAAAGAGATCCGATATGCGTAAAGGCCCAGCAGACGGTGGACGATCTATTAATTTAATTGCAACTTCTAGAGCGCTTAATGCTTTTACAAGCGCTGGCGTCTTGGCGCCGGTAAAGAAAATCACAGTTCCTGTGACCGGGCGGATGATGCACTCTCTTACTGGAGAGTTAACTTACCAGCCCTATGGACGAGATGAGAGCGAATGCAATTACAGTGTTTCTCGGTCTCTTTTGAATATGACAATGATCGATGAGGCGCAAAAAGCTGGTGTTAAGATCCACTTTGAGCACTCATTAGAATCTTTAGATGCAGATGGTGGAAAAGCGATTTTCTCTGGAAAGGAAGTTTCTTTTGATCGCTTCTTTGGTGCAGATGGAGCAGGCTCTCTAACAAGGAAGGCCTTGCTAGCATTGAATACTGGTGCCACTGAAGAGGTTGATTTCATTGATAGTGATTATAAAGAACTCTTCATGCCGGCCACTGCCAAGGGGGAGTATCCCATAGAGAAGAAGGCCCTTCATATTTGGCCAAGAGGGGATCACATGCTGATGGCCCTTCCCAATCTTGATGGCAGCTTTACCATGACAGTCTATCTTCCTAAGTCTGGAGAGAACGGGTTTGATAGAATAAAAACTCTTGAAGATATTAAACAGTTCTTTGAAAAACACTATCCTGATTCAAGAGAGCATATGCCGGACTTTGCTTCGGAATTTTTTGCAAATCCTCAAGGAAGGCTGGGCACTGTCAAAATGAGTAATTGGGTTTATAAAGATAAGGTAGCTCTGGTTGGAGATGCCGCTCACGCTATTGTGCCTTTCTTTGGTCAAGGAATGAACTGCGGTATGGAAGATTGCTTCTATCTTATGTCTTTTTTAAAAAAGCATTCTTGGAATTGGGAAGAGGCTTTTAGAGAATATGATCAAAGACAGAGGCCTAATGGAAATGCCATAGCTGATATGGCATTAGAGAATTTTATAGAAATGCGCGATAAAGTAGGCGACGTCCGCTTTCTTCTAAAGAAGAAAATTGAGCACAAGATAGAGAATGCTTTTCCTGAGCTTTATAGATCACGCTATGGAATGGTAACCTACACCTTAATCCCATACTCTCTGGCCCAAAGAGCTGGTCTCATTCAAGACCGTATTCTTGAGGAACTTTCAAACTCAATTGATAGTGTTGATCAACTTGATCTTGATCGCGCCTTAGAGTTAATCAATAAAGAATTTGTCCCCTTTATAAAAGAGCATAACCTAACGCTTGATCGGTATAAAGAAGGTCAAAAGGTCGAGCAGAGTGTACTACATAACGAGTTATTTTCAAAAAAAATGAAATAGAGTCGATCGCTTTACGCCAAATAATAACTCACGATATAGTAATGGAAAACGTGCTTACTCTTTCTGATTCCAGTCTTCTTTGTATCCTACGGGGATGAGTATTATTTCTCCAGCCAGTTATAAAATCTGTTGATCAATCAACAGGGTATTCTGTACGTCGTATTTTGCTTATAATATCTAAAAAGAGCTTTCACGGTCTTATTGTTTTATATAGTGGTTGAGCAAGTATATTTAATAAAACTCGTGTTAGCCCTAGGTCATCCAACAAGGCAATTTCTTACAAGCAAGTGCATTTTTCGGTTAGTCACAGACTAAAGAAAAGAAAGTCTCTTCGCCAGAAGTATAAGTAATAAATAAATTATCGCCTTTTACTTCAAAAAGTATATTGATATCCTGAGTTACTGCACTCCCCGCTAAGTAGGATAAACGATTTTTACTTTCTTCTAGCTTTTCTAGCTTATTACTGTATCTCCAGGTTGAAGTAGGCTGAACATTACCAAAAAAACCTCCAAGTGATGAGGCTGGATCACTAGTATTTATAATATCAAAGTGAATTGGTTCGTCGTCTAAAATTTCTTGTAATGTAATTGTCTTCTTTGATAGAATGTGAGCCGGTGTTTCAGGTTTTATTGGTCCTGGAAGGTAAGGAGCACGTTTAAATTCAATGGTTTTACATCGTCTCTCTTTCTTTAAGTCACCTTCAAACTTATCTTCAGAGGGGGGCATACAGTAAGAACTAACGTGTGTGCTTACAAAAAGTGTTAAGATCAAGGTAAGTAATTTCATTTTAATTCCTGGTTCTAGGTTCTAGGTTCTAGGTTCTTTACAATAGAAACTAGCAGGTAAAAATCAATAGGTAATGTAAGTTTTATACATAGCTTGGGAAGAATGGGTTATAATAATATCGTCAAGTGGAGCTATATCTCCGGTATACTTTTGTTTAATGAGTAGATATTTATAAAAGTTTGCCCCATCTTTTCTACAAGTTTGCTTTAAACTAAAGTACTAATTTCAATAAGATACTCGCTTTTAAGTCTTATTAAGAAGTGATATTTTTTGTTTAAGCTTTCTTTTGTACAAAAGTTATCCAGACTTATTACTATCAAGTGGTAAATCAAATGGCGCCCATAAAACCACGAAAAGATTTTTCATCTCTCTTAATGTTAACTTTTTTGGGGTGGGCGTATTAAAGATTTTTTTAGGCTATCTAAACTCATAAAATAATGAGTAGATTTTTACGAAGATGGCCAAGACTCAAGGCCTAGTAAAAGATTAAATTTCCCAAAGCGAGCTAACATTAGCTGGCTTTGGGGAAAGAATTTTAAAGCGGTTTCTTCTGACGGAAAAGTCCATTTTTCCAACAATAAATGATAGTCTAATTACAGATATAGAGTTTTCTGCCGGCAGTGAAATCGATGATAAGGTTCTCGATATAACAATTGTTACCTATGGTGCAAAGCATGAGATTACGAACGTTGCTATATTTAAAGTAGATACAACAAAATCGTACAAAGTGATGTACTCTCTATTGCCTTATGGATACGTATACAGCGTAAGACAGTAAGAAATACATTATTGAGAGCTTTTTAATAACACCTTTTTTAAAGAATCACTCATGAAAAGATGATTTTAAGAGTGATTCTTTCTGGCATTAAGCCCTTCTTCCCTCATAAACTTAGCGACTTTATCCTTGCCTACTCTAACTCCTTGAAGCCCAAGGCTCTTCTAAATGCGGGGAGGGCCTTAGTTCTTTTTACTTTTATCAAAGGTACTTTGAATCTTTAATTTTAGCTCACCAGCGCGCTTCTTGCGAGCAGATGGGTTTGCGAGTAAGAGAGCCTCTAAAGCCTGAATATAAGGACTTTAGAAGCTTACAACATAGCTTAATGAATGACCTTCTGATTGAAGAAGAGTGAGTTGCCTGTACTTCTCTTCAGTTGGTCCTGACAAAAAAAGGCGTTGCATCCTTTAGGATAGCGGTGACTTTCTTCTCGTGATTAAACTCTTTTCTGAGTTTCTTAATCTCTTCTTTGGGCACTTTAAGTTCGGGGAACTCATCGTTATTTTTAATTTTCTTAGAGTAACGAATCCAGCTAGCTAAGGAATGATAGCTTGTAATGCCTCGCTTATCAGCGGCCTCTTGGGTGCCAATCGCTTTAGCGAGTTCAATGGCCTCTGAGAAAATACTTTTCTTTACTCCTTTTGGTGTGGAAATTGATTCCGTAGACTGTGGAGGATTAGATATTAACTCAAAGACTCTTCTAGAGCGATCATCTCCATTAAGAAGAGATGAAAGAGGTTCTTCACAACTTCAAAAGGACTTTCCTATGGAGTACTTTGAATTAACTAAAGCCTATTCTAAGAAAATCAATTCGAAGATGCTGACAAACTGTCAGGTAAGTATTGATAAAATCAACCTTCCTTAATTTTTAAGGCGCTATTTTAATTACAAGGCTCAGTTGTGAGTGAAGCTTTAGAGGTATCGGTCAGTTAAATAAAATTAATTATTCCTAAGACCTTGGGTCAGTTAGAGGCCAGAAGAATGTGCTGCATCATGAGTTATTTTCAAAAGAAATTAAAATGGAGTTGATAGTTTTACCCCAAATAAGGACTCACGATATGCTAATGAAAAAACTCTGCTTACTTTTTCTGATTCCACTCCTTTTTGTATCCTGTGGGGATACGACTGGAGATACTGCTGGTACTGAGCTTGGCACTGGTATAGGAGGAGATGAAGATACTACTTCTGGTGGCAGCCCAATAAAACCGAGTACACCTGGAAATTATATTATTTCGTCACCCAATACTGAAGTTAATGGCGTCAGTAATTCTGGCTCAATCAAAATTATCGATGGTGTGACCGGTGAGCAAATTGGCGAAACAATTTCTGGGGAAACTAATAATGATCAATTAGGTAGTTCAGGTGTTACAACTCTGGCCAATGGAAATATTGTCATCGCTTCTCAGTATCATGATGTTGAGGGTGTAACGAATGCCGGCTCTGTTATGATTATTAATGGAGCAACGGGGCGGCAGATTGGTTCTACAATTGCTGGAGGCAGCACTGGTGATCAAATTGGTAGTTCAGGTATCACGACTTTAGGAAATGGAAACTTTATCATTTCTTCTGGGTTAGATAATGTTGAAGGTGTAACGGATGCTGGGTCAGTTAGAGTCATTAACGGGACTACAGGAGAGCAAGTTGGTCCTCTTCTTTTTGGAGATGAAGCTGGTGATAGCTTAGGAAGCTCAGGCATTACTGTTTTAAGTAATGGCAACTTTGTTATCGCAACTGAAAATGACAATGTTAACGGAGTCCAAAATTCTGGTTCTGTCAGAATCATCAATGGAGCTACAGGAATTCAGGTAGGTTCTACTCTCTCAGGAAATAATAGTAATGATAAGCTAGGCAGTTCAAGTATTACTGCTATTAGAAATGGAAATTTTGTCATTGCTTCTAGTAATGATGACGTTGGCGGAGTAACCGATGATGATGTTGGCAGCGTAACTGATGCAGGTTCTGTCAGAATTATTAATGGAGCGACGGGGGCCCAAATTGGTTCTACGCTTTCAGGAAACTGCTTAAATGATCAGTTTGGAAATGCGAGTATTACCGCTCTTGATAATGGTCGATTTGTAATTGCTTCTCAGTATGATGATATAGGAACTATTACTAATGCAGGATCTGTTAGGATTGTTAATGGAAATAATGGAGAGCAGGTTACAGCAACGTTTGCCGGTGACACTGTTGGTGATCAGTTAGGAAGTTCAAGTATTACTAATCTGGGTAATGGTAACTTTGTCATTGCTTCTGAGCTTGATAATGTTAACGGCGTAACTAATGCAGGGTCCATCATTATTGTTAATGGAAATACTGGGGAGCAAGTAGGAACTACACTCTCTGGAAATAATAGTAATGATCTCTTAGGGAGTTCAAGTATAACGGTACTACCAAATGGAAACTTTGTTGTTGCTTCAGAAGATGATGATGTTGATGGTGTCACTAATGCAGGCTCAGTCAAAATCATCAATGGATTGACCGGAGAGCAAATTGGCTCAACGATCTCTGGAGATGATGAGAATGATCGCCTTGGAAACTCAAGCGTAACCGCTCTAGATAGTGGGAACTTTGTCATTGCAACTAGTGGTGATGATATTGGCGGTATTACGAATGCAGGCTCTGTTAGGATTATTAATGCAACTACTGGCGCTCAAATAGGTGCTACAATCTCTGGAAATAATTCAAGTGATCAGCTAGGGAGCTCAGGTATAACTGCTCTTAGTGATGGTAACTTTATCATCTCTTCTGAAATGGATGATGTTGGCGGCATCAGAAATGCTGGTTCAATCAGAGTTATTAATGGAGGCACGGGAGAACAAATAGGAGATACGGTTTCAGGTGAGAATATCGACGACAGAGTAGGATCATCACCAATTGTTAAATTTTAGTTACTAAAGCTTTTAGAAGTATTTATAGATATATTAAGAGCTGGTCATTATCCTGGCCAGCTCTTGATGATTCTGAAGCACTAATTTAGTCTTGGATTGGCCCTGCGTTCACAACACACTTAACACTTGCATCTGTTTTAGTACCTAGTGGTTTTAGTGAGAATGAAGAACTTGCATAAGAAAAAGAACGGAGTTTCATTTCTTCAACGAAGTTATCTGCCATGAAGTCAATCTGAAGTTGGAATTCTGTTACAAAAAATTCGTATACGATTTTAGATGCAGACTGTGAATAGGTATTATCACTATAAACTCTCATTTCCTCAAAATCGATTTCACCTTTAAGGTAACGCTTCTTACACATTTTTGATGATAAAGAGCTCTTACAGTCTTCAATTGTTAGAGCATAATCAAAACTTGCCATAGTTTGATCATCATTTAACTCAAAATTTGTTACAGTTAGAGAGCAGGATTTAGACACAGCTTCTTCGCTTGAGTCTTCGTTTTGATAAGAGCCTTCATAGACTAGAGCGTCTTGGGCCGCGAATGTATTGAGTGCTAAAGTAAAGTTTAATGCAATTAGAATGAATAGTTTTCCCATGGTTTCTTCTCCTTAATTGTAGATACAAAGAAGTCATAACCTATACAGAATTAAAAGCAAGATGAAGAAACCCTTAATGAAATATTTACTAGAATTCTAGTTACTTGAGTTCCTTTCCAGTAGGGGAATATCGTTTTGTATGCCTTAGCATTAAAGAGGTCTCTTCTTATAAATAAGATCAAGAGCATTCTTTATTTCTGAATCTTGAGATGGCCCTGCCCACATCTTAATATACTCGTACTTGGGATCATAGGTTTCGAGTTGTTTGAGCACGTTAAAGACTCTCGATCCTCTAGGATCATGGCCAACTCCAGCTTGGTACTGCCAATTCCCCCAGTTGGAATAGACATCATAGTCTATGAGGTAATGCTCAAAGAATTGAGCGCCTAAAATCCAATCGAACTTGTAGTAGTGAACGAGAGAGGAGGCAAAGACTTGCCTGAAGCGGTTAGATATAAAGCCAGATTGAATAAGCTCATTACTTACGGCCATCATAAAAGGATCATTTTTAAAGCTGGATAAATAGTCTAGAGACTCTGCTGGTCTTTGATAATCTTTAGGCCCTTGTAATCCATTTCTTGAAAAGTAGACCTCTTTATTCTTTTGATAGCTCCAGTAAAAGAATTCTCGCCATAGTATTTCAAAGCTAATCCAATAAGTTGATTTATTGGCACCATATTTACCTTCATAGTCTTTCAAGTAATTATAGAGATACCTAACATTGAGCCTGCCACAAGAAAGAAGGCTTGAAAATTTGGTGGAGTAATCCCTGCCGAGCACTTCATTTCTTGTTTCAAAGTAAGTTTGGGCATGGTGATTCTCTTCAAAGTAGTAGCTCAGCTCCTTTTTAACGAGGGGATCTGGAAACTGATAGGTGTTAGCTGAAAATCTATAATTCTCTCCCAGCTGATCCTCTACAATTTTTCTAAAGGGAGTGAAAGTAGTCAGCTTGCTAAGGTCAAAACTATCGAGCAGTCTATTTTGAGGGCCAATGCTAGCGCCATTGTGGTGAGCAAGCTGGCCTTCGTCATAGGCGTCCCAAGAGAAGAGGATATTCTCCTTTGTTAAATGCTGACAAATATCTTTAGGGAAAATAGCCGTTAGGCCGGGTATCTCTTCTTTAAGAAAGAGAAAATTAGATTCTTCATACTCTCTTCGTACGCCCAGAGACTTAGGGTCTTTTAAAAAGAAGTATTTCGCAGCAGGCGAACCCTCTCTTCGATGGAATTCGAGCGCTTGAGAAATACTATTTTGAATAAAGACAGAGACTACTTCTTCCATTTCTTTCTTTTACCATGCTTTTTGATAATACCTCTTCCATGATGCCGAGATTGATCAGAGTTTTTAATACTATGAAGTTTTTCTCTGGCAAAGGCGTAGGCTTCTTTGAAATTTACAATTGGACGGGGGTAATCCTCTCCTAGCTTAAAGTCATGCATCTGCTGCTCCATCTCTGAAATCGCCCATGGCTCATGAATAATTTCAGCGGGAAGATTCTGAAGTTCTGGAACCCACTTCTTGATAAACACCGCCTGCTTATCTTTTTCCCGTGATTGCTTTATGGGGTTATAAATACGAATGGTGTTAATGCCGGTTGTGCCTGCTTGCATTTGAAATTGGGAAAAATGAATCCCTGGCTCATAGTCAAGGAATTGCCGTGCTAGATATCCGGCTCCGGCCTGCCATGGTTGCCACAGGAGGTGCGTGAAGAAAGAGACGACAGTTGAGCGCAGTCTAAAATTTAAGTGCCCTGTCTGGGCAACACACCTCATCGCTGCATCAATTAAGGGGTAACCCGTCAGGCCCTCTTTCCAGGCCTTAATAAACTTCTTATTCTTCTTTGCTCTAATATGATTAAAAGCTGGGTTGAGATTTTCATATTCTAGTCTTGGCTCACTCTCTAGCTTTTGAATAAAGTGGCAGTGCCATTTTAGGCGGGCCATATACTGATTGAGGGACAGCTTATTCCTAACATGGGGCTTTTGCCGCTCACACTCCTGATAGATTTGAGCGATGCTTATATTTCCCCAAGAAAGATAGGCCGACATATAAGAGGTGTAGTACCTAGATTTATCAGGGTAACTTATTGACCCGAAGTAGTTTTCAATTTTATTTTCTAAGAAATCTTTGAGGTGAGCATGGGCCAGCTCTTCTGAGCCCATAAGCATGAGGGTAGGGGATTCTTCAAACTGTGAGATTAGGTCTTGTGGAAGTGAGAAGGCATTACCTAAG
>CALHBL010000350.1 GCA_937930825.1 uncultured Bacteriovoracaceae bacterium | reverse complement strand
CTTCCCGAGGACTTGAAGTCGTTTTTGAAGAGTGGCGAGGGAAGTTACTCATCAATATAACTCCTAAGTCTCTTAGGCAGGCCTGTATTTTTCGCTGGCTTCATGCCTCCCACCCAGACGGGCTCATTAAAGAATGGATGGGCGTTGCTCCTTCATACTCGCTGAAACTCTATAAAGATCATTTAAAAAATCATGCCTACAATGATACATTCCTCCTGGAGCTCTACCATCACTACAAATCAAAAGATTACTGCCGTAACTAAGGCCCTTTTCACAGTCACTTTTCTTCTCAATCTATACTCATGCCAAAGAATGGTTACCCCGATAGCTGGTAACTTTTCTGCGGATATTGTGGGCCAAAAGAGTAAGCTCTCTGCTTTCGCCAAAGAACTTATTGAGGATCGAATCATCATCCCCAATGGAAAATGCTCTATTGATTTCCATGTTCATGCAGTTGGCATGGGAAGAGGCGGAAGTGGAGCATGGGTTAATCCCAAAATGACCAGCTTCTGGCACATACCTTCTTATATGAAATACCTCGTCTATTCTTCAGCTGGAGGAATCACGTCCCACGACAAAGCAGATCAGCAATATGCCTCTCGTCTCGTCGCCCTTCAAAGGGCCGAACCAAGAATGGGAAAACTCCTTCTTCTGCCCTTTGACTACTTTCATGATAATGAAGGTGTCCCTCACCCCAAGAAATCAACCTTCTATATTCCAAATGACTACGTGATAAATCTTGCCAGAAAATATCCCGATGTCTTCATTCCAGCAGCTTCGATTCACCCTTATAGGCATGATGCACTCGAGGAGTTAAAAAGAGTTGCAGGCCTTGGGGTAAAGTTTATAAAGTGGCTTCCCAATGCTCAGAATATTGATGCTTCCTCGGCCAAGGCATTGAGCTTCTTTAAACTTATGAAGAAGCTTGGGATTACGCTCATCACTCATACTGGCCACGAAAAAGCTGTTGAAGGTGAAGAATATCAAGAATTAGGAAACCCTCTACTCTTTCGAGGAGCACTTGATATAGGTGTAAAAACCATTATGGCCCATGTTGCCTCACTAGGTGAATGTAAGGACTTAGACGTACTCCGCCAAAATAAAATGAGTTGTTTTGATCTTTTTTGGCGTCTCTTAAAAGAAGAAAAGTATAAGGGCAAGCTCTATGGCGAGCTTTCAGGTACAACCATTTATACCCGCTTTGATGGCCCTATTAAACGCATTTTAGAGCATCCGCAATATGCACGCCGCTTTGTCAATGGAAGTGACTACCCTTTACCAGCTGTTAATATTCTCTATAAAACTAGTCAGTATTTAAAGCTAGGTTATATCACAGAAAAAGAAAAAGAGGCCTTAGATGAAATCTATCAATACAACCCTCTTCTTTTCAATCTTATTGCCAAAAAAACTTTAAAACACCCCAAGACGAAAGCAATTTTGGATGACATAATATTTACAAATTCTAACCTGGTGGATTGTAAATAGTGGAACAATTAACTTATACCCCTGTAAGGATAACAACGATAAAATCAAACCGTAAGGTCTCCTTTCCAGTGTATATCTTTTTTAAAGATCAATACCTTGAGTATGTCTCTCCGGGCAATTCGATAGAAAAAGAAAAGTATAATAAACTCAGAAAACAGAAAATCACTAAATTCTTTATTAAAGAAAGTGATGAAGATAATTATCAGCAATTTCTTGAATCCTTTATAGAGGAAACTCTCAACTCAGAAACAGCTTCAGTAGAAGAGAAGACAGAAGTTGTAACCGGCATGAGTGAAACCGCAATTGAACGGCTTGCTGATGACCCTGCTAGTGAAGCCTCTTTTGATATGACACGAAAGGCTTCCAAGAACTTGCAAAAACTTGTATTTGAAAACCCAGAATCTCTTGCAAATATCTTTGGTCAAGACTCTGACTCGGGGCCTATAATCGGTCACTCCCTCAATGTTTGTGTTCTTTCTATAAAACTTGCAAAGAGTAAGAAAGTGAGCGATGAAGAAATTGATTACATCTCCACTGCAGCTCTCATGCATGATATTGGCTTAATGGAGAGGAACAAGGAGGAAGCTAAACTCTTCGAGCTCCCTAAGGATGATTTAGATCCGGCCCAAAGGGCTAAATATAACGAACACTGTAAAGGCGTCATAGAACTTTTATCTGAGAAACCCTATATCAATAAGCCAATTATTGACTTGATAGAGTCTCACGAAGAAAACCTCCAAGGAAGTGGCCCTTTAAAGATGAAGAAACTAACTCTACCTCAAGAAATTCTCTCTCTCGTTAATACCTATGACAAGACATGCTTCACTAAGAAAATAGATCCTAAAACTGCTCTTAACGAGCTGATGATCGATCAACTTGGAAATTATAATCTAAAATTACTAAATGATTTTAAAGCGCTCTTAAAAGAAGAGAAGATAATTTAGTCACTAGCAAACTCAGCAATGAGTTTTTCAAGTTCAGCAGTTGTTTTATTACCGCCACTCTTTTCTTTTTTCTCTTTTTCTTCATCAAATGAACAAGAAGATCGATCGATGTGCTTGAGCTTATCGGCAAGCCAACTGAGCCTTTTTGTAAAAGCATTATAATTGAGGCTATGAGAAGTTTTACTCTCCCTAATATCAGTTAGTAGAACTTCTAAGAAGTCACAAAGGTCTAAGAGAACTCCTCCAGCAACTTCCTGAACCGAAACTTGATCGGCCTGAGAGCTTTTGTAACCAATAATCTTACCCATGTGACAAAGGTGCCCGACCTGCTCTGCTCCAAGAGTTTCAGCAGCGCCCATTATACGATCAACCATCTGCCCAAATTCTTCTAATAGTTTTGATTGTGATGAATCATCCTCAAATTCTTCAAGTAAGTCTCTCATCGTTTCTAAGAGTTCATCTGATTCATCACAGAACTCAATAACAATCTCTTTCATATCTGGGTCATCTAAATCCATCATAAATAGTCATCCTCCTTGAGTTTTCAAGGCTTGAATACTCGACTGGTATTAAAACTCAAAGTACACGCCATTAGGCGTGCTGCTTGAGTTCCATTCCAGGAGTGGTATAAAACTCTCCTTAGGCCCTGCTAAGGAAAAACTTTATCTATTTTCTCTTTTAATGTTGCAGGTTTAAAAGGTTTCTTTACAAAGTTAGAAACTCCGGCCTGAACGACTTTGACAACGTTTGCTTGCTCGGCTTCTGCTGTCACCATCAAAAAGGGCGTTTTACTAATTCCTTCTGTCGCTCTAATTTTAATAAGAAGATCAAGACCACTCATTATAGGCATGTTCCAGTCACTGACTATGAAGTCAAAGGGCTCACCACTCTTATAAGCTTCTTCGATCATTGGCCAAGCAGTGGCACCATCATCGGCCTGAGATACATTTGTAAAACCAAACTGTTTAAGCATTTTGGCAATAATTTTTCTCATGGTCATCATGTCATCTATTACTAGTGTTTTCATTGTGGGATCTAATGGCATATACCTTCCTTTCGTTAACTATTTTATACAATTTAGTAAATATATCTATTAAAATGCTAATAAAAATGCTGCTAGCGGTTTTTTAAAATTGCCCTTACTATAAGTGTTTTTAAACTTTTCTTTAATGGCCTCAATATCAACTTTATTACTCGGTTTTCCATAGACCTCATAAGCAAATTCACTCGCTATAATAAAAATACAACTAAGTGGTGAGATCGACAAAGCCCCTAAACCTCTAGGAAATCCTGTCCCATCTGGCCTTTCATGGTGTTGTATAATAATGGCCTCAACATCTGAGAAGACACTCTTTCCTTCAGATATAATCTTTGCTGCTTCTCCAGGGTGCTCTTTTACTTTCTTAGCACTTTCTTCACTTAATTTGTTAAGGTCATCAGAAGTCCTACATTTAGCTAAACGATTTTCATCTAAGGCCATATCATGCATAAGAGCGGCCATACTTAATTTCTCTAGGGCCGCAGTACTCGACCAGCTTGTTTTCATACAAATCTGCCCAGCAAAGTAGCTTACCAGTAAACTTCTTTCTGAAATATAATCTCCGCCGCGAAGAATCCTATTGAGCAAGGTAGAGAGATCTGTGTTCTTAGAAAGGCTTTTTAAATTGGCCTCTACACTTTCTTTTACCTTATCAGCAGCCACCTGAGATACTCCAAATTCGCGGGCCATATCTCTAGTACTTTGAAATGCTGCTAGTTGTGCTACGGCCTGAATCTCTTCATTAAAATTAAGAGACTGCTTTAGCCTATTACTAACTAAGTCAGAAAATTGATTACAAAATACCTCATAAGACTCATTCTCAATATAGACCTGCTCAACTCCTTTATCTTGGTATTTTTCTAAAGTACTCTTATCGAACTCTTGATTTTTAGCAATAAATTTTACAAATTTCGTCTCACTTAACTTAAGATATCCGTCACAGCAAACTTGATTAAAATTTAAGAATCTTTTGATTTTAATTTGACGAAAAGTAACGGCATCACCGTTCGAGTTTACCCCTTCGTAATATTTCTTTATAGAGTAATCTGCATCTTCTTCCTCATGCTCTTTTGAGTTTAATCCAATTGAATAATCGGCATCTTCTTCCCCATGATTCTTTGACTCTGAACCTAGTGAGTAGTCGGCATCTTCTTGCTCATGATCCTTAGATTTTAACCCTACTGAATAATCAGCTTCTTCTTCTCCATGATTCTTTGACTCTGAACCTAGTGAATAATCGGCCTCTTCTTCTCCATGATTCTTTGACTCTGAACCTAGTGAGTAATCGGCCTCTTCTTCTCCATGATTCTTTGACTTTAAACCAAGTGAATAATCAGCTTCCTCTTCCCCATTATTTAATTTGTTTACCCCAAGTGAGTAATCAGCTTCTTCTTCTCCATGATTCTGTGACTTCATTCCAATTGAATAATCAGCACTTTCTTCTTTGTGATTTTTAGATTCAAACTCTAGTGAATAGTCGGCGCTTTCCCCTGAATGCTCTTTAGATTCTCTTGCTAGAGAGTAACCGGCCTCTTCACTCTTAGCTGCTTTCTTTTCTCGTTTATAGAAGTCCTCTTCCTCAGTTCTTCCTAACTGACTCTTAGGTTTTTCAAGTTGATCTTCTTCTCTTGCTGACTCTTTTGAAGAAGATTTCTTGCTGCTACTTTGCGATTCTAAAATTTTTTCAATATAGGGAAAGAACTCATCATCTTTAAAAGGCTTAGCAACAAAGGAATTTAAGCTATTCCTCGCAAGAACTTCTTGAACAATCATAACATCATTATTCTGAGCACTTGAAAGCCATACGATTGGAATTTCGATACCTTCCTCTTCAAGGTAGTCAACGATAACATGACCGTCACCTCCCTTCATTTTCACTTCTGTAATCACTAAGTTGATATCTGTATCAAATTCAAAAATAGAAATAGCTTCATTTCCAGAACTTGCTTCCATTATTTCGCAATCTAACCCGGTCTCGAGAATCAGTGCAAGGTAATCCCTAACCTGGCCATCGTCATCAGCTATTAATACTTTCAAATAAGTTACCCTTATCTAAGCCTTTATTTCTTGATATGAAAGCTCAACTGAAAAAGTTCCAAAATCACAGGTTAGCGGTGTTGCGATTGTCGTCACTCCATCTTGCGCACTAATTTCATGGTCCTTTCCTTTAACCGAGGTTGGGATCGACATATCAATTAAGAAGCCTTCCCCGCAAAGAGTTTCCTTTGCACTACCCATGGTAATATTACAGATTTCAAGACCGACATCAGCAATATCATCGCAGTATTCGGTAAAATCTTCCATTAACATGCCACCTGATGTTTTAAGGTATACTTCTTCTGGCCAACTCAGAACGAGCGAACCGTTGAACCTTTTCTTTTCAGGATCATTCTCAAGGTGGCCATTAATTCCCATAATGGCAGAATAATCGCCAAAACTAGCTCGACCCAATTTAATAGTGGGCTTACCAGCAGTCACTTCCACACCAATCATAGTAGAATAAACATCTTTAAGAGCTTCTATAAATGGTTTACAAAAATCTAAATACCTTTCATTAAATTTATCCACGTTATCTCCTCATTATTTCTTACTCATTGTAAACAAATCTCAGAAAAATGGGAGAAAAAGAAATTGACGATAAAGCTTTTTCTAGAGGTCAATGCTAAAAAGCGTAAGAGAGCTGACCAATAAAGCTATCATTTGAGCGAAAAGGTGCCCAGAAAGAGTTACTATCAGGTGCATTGAGGACTTGGATTCCTGCGCCAACCATAAATCTTCTAGAGATTTGAAAGCTTAAATGACTAATGAAGACCATATCTCGCGTTTTAAGATCAAACTTATAATCCATAAATAAATTTATACCTTCAAGAATGGCCCAGGAAAACTCCCCCCCAATGGCCTGCCTCCACCTTGGCTTCTGTGAAAATATATTTGTATTTATAGTATCACCATCAACGAGGTAAAGTGAGTTTAAAGAAAGAGAAGCATAGGCATTACTCCATTTGCCTTGCGCAGTCATATAAGTGAGTCTCTGATAAACAGGCTGAATCTTTAAGGCCTGAAACTCAAAGGAATCATCGACTCCACGCTTGGGGATAACCCCATCAATTCCTGCGGACACTTCAAAGAGCCCAAAAGATCTGGAGTTAAAGCTTCGGCTGCAACCACTGCCCCAGAAGTAGTGGTGATTGGTAAATGGTTTCGCCATAACAACGGCCCTTTCACTGTCGCTCTGCTCATAGAAGCCAGTTGCATTCAATCGCATGCTATTTTCAGGCTTTACTCCTCCAAACAAGCTACAGTGATTACCTGAGACCGTATAATCCACCTTAGCGCCTATAGAGTTTTGAAGAAGAACTTCAGATAATTCTGGCCGTTCAACTGTATAGAAAATAGGGATGTCCTTATCTCTATACCTAACAGAACTCGGAGGAGGATACGCCCACTCATTCTTTCCTAGTACGGCACCATTCTTACCAGTGAAGGATGGATTTATTTGAGGAATATTTACACCAGAAGCATAGAGCATTATTGCCCAAGAATTCTTCTTCCTCTTTAAGTGGAGGCCGAAGAGCCCTTCTCGTTCTTGCTCTAAGAGGCTAAAGTTTTTTAGAGGAGAAATTTCCCCCATGGCCCAAAAGGGAGTGCTCTCTTGCCAATCAATTACCTTTCTCCCGAGACTATACTCAGACTTGCCAATACTTCGACTTAGATAGGCCTCTGGAACAGAGACCATTAAGCCCCTATCCCCAGTATAATAGCGCAGGCTTCCCCGATAAACTAAACCCCACCGACCGGCTTCTCTTTTATCACTAATATTAAGTTGAAGAAATTGATTATCGACTCCTTCATCAAAAGGAGTATTCATTCTACCGAGCTGTCCAAAGACCAATGAACCTGCCGCCTTTAAAGAATGGCCAGTCAGTAAAGTAGTAATCAAAACAATGACTTTAAACATAGTTTTATTCTACACTAAACTACTCGGGTTAAGAAAGAGAAGTTTGAAGACCAAGTTTAAAGATTAGAAATAAATGAAAAGCCTCTAATTCGAAAGTTGCCAGACAGAAATAATCAACTACTTTAAGAAAACTATGTTCATCATGGCAAAGTGGTAAATATTATTTTAAAATATTCTCATGGTGTCTAAAACAATGAAAGAAAGTACAAAGACTATTGTTTCTCTCACTCTCTTGGGTCTTCTCCTATGCGCTTGCGGACTCAGTGATGAACCTCCCAAAGATTCTGGCGTTTACAACATTGAAGAATTAGATAGCTCTTGTGAGCTCAATACTAAGGCCCTCAAGAATATACTTACTCATGATATTAGCGCAGACATCAATTGCATAGAGGATCAACTCAATCAATTCATCGTTCTAGTTCGTCAAGAAGACCCCAACTATATTAGTGAGTCGAACTTAGTCAAGTTCATTGGCAAATTCTTTCCTGAGAGTAAATCTATGGCCAAAGATCTTCTGTCCATGGTTTATGACCTAAACTCTCTTCTTCTGCGCGACCCTAAGGGAAAACTCTCCACTTCCAAGCTTGGGGATTTTTTCTCCATAGTAAAAGCCGTCAATACAGAAGGCAGATACCTCTACCAATTAATTACAAACTTAAAGGGTAAGAGTTACTGGGCGAGAAAACAGAGTATCTATAAAGCAACCCAGGCCGCTGCCTTAAGGATACTTACTATTATAACTCCCTATAGGGAAGAGAATAGAATTGATAGAGAACTTAATATTCCTGACTTCCTCACAAATTTAGATAGAGTTTTTGATCATGCAGACAAGGGCGTTGCCCCTCATAAACTGGAGTCTTACCTCTTTGCCAAGAAACTTCTCTTTGGCGGTGAAGCGCAAATTGTTACAAGTCTAGAAACGATTGACCTCTTTGAACGTGCCTCTGAATTGAGCACACTATTTTTAGATGCTCTTTATTCTTTAGATAAGGATTTTTCTTCAAAAAATGAAGAGCACCTCTTCTTCCATGAACTGGTAAAAAGCTTAGGTGATCAGTTAAGTCCATTTAGTCATGATGAGCCCATTTTAATTCACCAAGATCTCCTGACGCTAGCTCAAGATATTTTTAGCGATAAATATAATATTCAAAATATAGAGCAAAGCCTTTTAAAAATTAAAGAAAAGTTCTTAGGTGGAAATCCTGAAAACTATAGTTTTGGGGATATTAAAAAAGTCATTTCTTGGGCAACTGAACTTACTGGTATGCTCTACTTCAATGACCTTAGTTATGATTTCTATCGTGCTAGGCTAGGCTCTCCCAATGCTATCACTGACCTCCCCTTCCCCGATATTGATGCTTACGCTCTCTTTTCTAATGAATCTAAGAATAAGTATTGGCACCAGTTCAATTATATAAGCTCTCACTACCGTTTCTACTATGACACTGAAAACAGGCTCCACTTTTTTAATAGTTATAAGAGATTTAAAAGTGGCCTTAATAAGACAAGCCTACTGAGATGGATTATCGGAAAGGTCATAGATGCCTATGGTGAAGTTCCTGTTGGTAAAGAGTTTGTAGAACTTGGAGAAAGAACTCTTAGAAATGCTCTACATGACCTTGAGGGTCTCCTAAGAGAAGTAGGCTTTTGGCCACGAGATAGTGAGCGTTTTATATCTGAGGCCATAGCAAGCTCTGATCTCTTTATGTTTCACTCGGATGGAAGTGGCTCATCAAATACTGAGGAAATTACTGAATATGCGTTGAATATCATTCATAGCTTTAACGTTACAGACCAAGTTCACCAGGAGCTTGCAAAGAAGTGCGGAGTTGCTAGCGATGGTGAGTCTATATCCATCCCCTGCTTTAGGGCCCAATTTCTTGGAGTATTCTTTAAGAAACTAAACTTTGGTCGTTACTACGACAAACTCTACGACTACTACAAAGAGAGTAATATTAATGAGTTCAAACAATACCTTACTAATATTGAGCTCTACGGTAGGATCAACCCCGATGAGACCGTGCCCTTAACAAAAGAAGACTTAGGTAGAATTCTCGTTATACTAGGTAATCTTGAGTCTGCTTTCATTAAGTTTGATAAAGACAGGGATGGGGTACTCTCCCAAATAGAATTAGACGCTACATTTCTTGTTTTTGAAAACCTACTTAAGAATATAACAAGTACTAAGTTAGAAATTGATCCCGATGATTTAAGCTCTGGCCTTTATAGAAGTCTCTTCTTTTATCTCATTAAGAAGATGCAACTTCCCTCGGCCTCCAAGCTTCTCTTCTTTCATAGTTTCGGAAGAAAGAAGAAAATTACTTCAACTCGATATAATATTTCGGCCATTTTAAAACAGTTTATAATTCAGTAGTTGAAATTTTCTAGGTCTAAAATGGTAAGCTAAATCTCACTAATAAATTGGCCAGCATCCATTCTGATCTGAGGCCCATAGATACCATTGGTGGCCCTCTTACCCGCTGAAATCACCATACAAACACTTAAGCCTGCGGTTGGCTGATTCTTGGCCACTAGGTCTAAGATAAGTTTCTCATCAAAGCCCTCCATTGGGCAGGAGTCATACCCCTGGGCCCGAAGGGAGAGCATGATATTCTGGCAGGCCAATGCCGCCGTTTTATGGGCCCAAACCTTCATATCACTGTGGCCAGTAGGGCCGCGAGGAGTAGGCTTCCACAGACCTAGGAAGAAAATGGCCACTTTCTTTAACAGCCCCTTCAGTCCCAAAGGCCCCTGTCCATAAGCCAAGGGTACAATCTTCTTATAATAAGTTACCGCACCGTAAGGAGCGTCTTGTGCTTTTAACTGCTCAAGCATCTGCTGCCGAACTTTCTTCCACCCCTTCGTATCGGCCAAGACGATAATAAGCTCCGCGGCAGTTCGAGCAGCACTTTGACCCAAACAGGCCTTGATGCATGACTTCTTAGCTTCAGGAGAGCGGACCCAGCAAAACTTCCAAGACTGTAAATTACTGCTATTGGGAGCCAAGGTAGCGTGATGGAGAACCTTCCTCATGACTTCAACAGGAATAGTCTCATCAGTGTAGACCCGCACACTCCTTCTGGAAGTGACCACCTTATCAAACTCATCAGAGTTTATTTGAGGAGCGGATTCTGAGTAATCAATATCAGGGATCTTAGTGAGTATACTTTCTTTCATCTCTTAACTTTCTCAAAATTTAAGTTTAACTGGTCTCTTACTTACCGGTTTACCTAAATCATGATCAAGGTGCCACCTGTCAATTTTAGGATCATCTTTATCGACACGATAGAACTCTAGATCTTCGGCCAAGTGATCAAGACGATACACTAATTCTCGCTGCAGATTAATTGAATCCTTCTTCTTTGCTTGCAGCATATCCATGGCCTTTTGCTTGGCCGCCCGTAATTTCGTAATCTTCTCATCAAACTCAGAGGCCAGAGTTACTTTTTCTTGATCATAGGACCAAACAAAGTGGTTAACATCATTGAGCTGTTTGAAGAAACTACTCCTGCGCTTCAGCAATACTATTCTAAAAGTACTAGCATCCCTAACCCGAGAAGCAAGTATGTCGGCCTGGAACACGAGCATTGCTCCTCTTCGGAAATAGCGGCCGCTTCCCCAGCATAGGGTAATATCTTGAACAAAGAGAACAAAGTAGTTCTCTTCAACACTTCTCACGTAACAACGACAATTCCTGGTCTCCTTTGAAGCCAAACGAAAATGGACTAAGTCACCACTTCTAAAGAATTTTATATTCTTATTTTCTGAAGAGATTTTAAAAATGCTTGAAGTTCCATCTCTATCAGTCACTCTACCCGTAAAGATGGAATAATCATGCTTAGGATCAAAGAATGAGTCTTCAATTTGTTCAGCTAAACTCTGCCCCTGGAAACGCCAAATTTTTTGAGGTTTTCGAGACTTTTTAAACGCCTGCTGCCTCTTCTTCTCTAGGACATCATTCGCACCAAAGAGGGTTGCCCCGAGGAAGAAGGTGAAAAATAATGTGATCAGTAATTTCATAAAACTATTATGCCTTAAATAGAGGCATAGCGTAGGCCTGAGAAAACTTGTCACCATTGCTCCCATTTTGCTAAATTAACCCTATCTAGTAACCAACTATTTTTAGCAACTAATTGCGAAAGAGGACTTATGGAATTTTTTTTAGACACTGGAATTATCGATGAAATTAAAGAGGCCATGCACTGGGGAATAGTCAATGGAGTTACAACAAACCCCACTCTCATTGCTAAATCTGGACGCACACAAGAAGAAGTTATCAAAGAGATCGTAACACTAATTGATGGCCCCATTTCAGCTGAAGTGATTAGCACCGATAAAGCAGGTATGCTCAAAGAAGCTGAATCTCTTGCTAAAATTCATGATAATGTTGTCATAAAACTTCCCCTCACTATTGATGGAATTAGTGCTTGTAAGGTCTTAAGTGACCAAGGGGTTAAGACGAATGTCACTCTATGCTTTAGCTCTAATCAAGCGCTCTTAGCAGCAAAGAATGGTGCCACTTATATTTCTCCCTTCATTGGTAGGCTGGATGATATTGGTCATTCTGGAATGGGCCTCATCGAAGAAATTAGAACTGTCTATGACAACTATGGCTTTCAAACAGAAATCCTAGCAGCAAGTGTTCGCCACGCAGATCATGTTAGAGAGGCTTCTCTGGTAGGAGCTGATGTAGCAACAATGCCTCTTAAGTGCATGAAATCACTTTTCAAACATCCTCTAACGGCCATAGGCCTAGAGCAGTTCTTAAAAGATCATCAATCTACCTTAAGTTAACAAAATCCCCATAGAAAAAGGTCTTTCTTATAATCTAAAAAGAGACCTTTTTTATTTGTATTCTAAGAAATTACCTCAAGATAAGTACCGCAGATCCGACTAGTCAAGTAGGGGCAATAATGTCCCTATAAGGCTTAAGGATAATGTGTGAAACGAATCGCTCGGTTACTGGCGACCCTATTGCTCGTCTCTTGCGTCAAAGATGCACCTCCAGCAACGAGACAAGCTGCAGGAGCCTCTGCCGCAAGCCTTGATGTCAAGTGGAGCAATTCTAGCTTAAATGGCGTAGGGATACAGATTTCTCTAGGGGACTCAATTGTAAACGACCAATTTGTAGGAGCTGATAATGATGGCTCTGGCCATAATCCCGTAGATCAAATGACCAAGCTTTGGAATGCAAGTAATGCTAGCTTAAAATTCTTTCAAGTTCCAGCACCTGTTGTCGCCAACCGGGCCTATGCAACTATTAGGGAATATGAAAATGATGGTCAGCAAGGAATCTATAAATCTGTTAACTGGTTTGCTGAAGTAGATTCAAGAGCGCTAGCGGTAACTCAGTATAGAGGAATAAGAAGAAATTACGGGACTTCCTCAGAGTATATTGAACTCACCCATGCCGATATTATTATGAACTATAGAGATTACAATTTCACTACTGACGAAAATTCAGTTATCGCCTATGACTTTCATACAGTTATCATACATGAACTAGGACACTTCATAGGTTTAGGACATACCAGAAGTACCGATGATTCGGTTATGAGATCTAGCTTAAGTATCTTTGATGCTGATAGAACTCCTTCTGCTTTGGATAAGCAGAACCTTGCTAATAATTACGGAACTGCTGCATTGGCCCCGGGACGAAGTTCCTTTATCGCCGCCTCAGTTACCGCAGGTCCTTCTCAAAAAAAACTTCCCCCTTCTGCCATAGAAGATGATCAGGGTGTTCATGGACTGATCGAGTTAAGAGCTGATGGCAGTTGCCATCACTATGTAAATGGTAAGCTTATTGAATCTCATTAAAAGGAAGGCATTAAAAAAAAGGTTCAAAGGGCCTAAAGAGAGGAGTTAATAACTTCATCTTTTTTATCTGCTTGGCACTTGCCCCTCCATAAACATCTACGGTCTTACCAGAAAAGTTCACTGCGGCCTCCTCCCCTACTATTCTATGGGCCTTACTGAGACGAACTTTAATACTCCTCAGTAAATCTGACGTTAGCTCCTTTGAGCCCTCACAGACTACTCCCATTTCCACATTGAAGAAATCAGAACGATTATCGATATTGTAAGTTCCTACATAGAAGCTACTA
>CALHBL010000349.1 GCA_937930825.1 uncultured Bacteriovoracaceae bacterium | reverse complement strand
CCACTCTAGAGTAAGTACGTCCGTATTCAGTCTGTTCTCTCTTTGAGTTAAATTTCCTCTAAGATCATAGGTATTTGTATACTTATTATCTTGAGTTCTTTGATTGATTAAATTATAGGTTGCGCCATAGTCTGTGCGATTGCCTAGAAGATCATACACAAAGGGGTCTTCAAAGCTCGCACTCACGAGGCGATTAAGCTGATCATAACTAAAGCTTCTTTGAAGCTGCGTCACTCTCTGCTGGCACAAAAACTCACAAACTCACAAACTCACAAACTCAAAAACTCAAAACCTTTATGTCAGATCAAGTCTGAACTTTACACCTGAGTTCATCATTAAAATAGCTTTCATCAATAGGTTCATTGTTAATAAATGATTTTACCACAAGGTTAAGTCTATCAATATAATCGTTTATCAGTTTTTCATTGTAGTTCTTTATTACATACAAGTCATTTCTACTTAAGTGAAAAATCACTTTCCTTAGTGTCCAACTCTTAATTTCATTTATATGTACGAGAAGGTCTTGAGTCTCGGAAACTTCTTTCGATGCTGCTGTATTGATTGCATCAAAAAGTTGAAAAAAACATTCATGATTCCATCTGCTACCCTCATGAAGCTCCCCTAGGAAAGTATCTTCCATTGTCTCTTTATTTCTGAGTATCACCTTCCTATAGAGCTCCATATCGTCCTCACCAGGAATTTTCTCTTTTGGGAATAACTCAGTATTTCGAGAGAAATCAACAATTACATTCATAAGATCGCTTAATGTTGAGCTAATATTACTCGCATATACCGTAAGAAAAATAAGTTGGTCTAGGCCATCCCGATATTCACTCTTCTCTATCAAGGTGGATATAGTATCAACTTGCCTATTAAAGAGCTCGATATCTTCAATTAATTCAATATCCGCTTCTTTAATCTCTTCATTTATAGAAACCATATCTAATCTTTTCTGACTTGATGTCTTTTCAAGTTCAGCAAGAATCTTATAGGCCTTCCCTATTTTGACATTCATTCATTACTCCATATTCTAGTAATGGCTTCGGTATTCTTCATACAGGGCTCATACAGGGTACTAGGATACTTATGGGACAATATGCACTCAACTCAACAAGTCCCAAAAGTAACCACGTACGAACTCTTCGAACTTTTAGAGATGAAGTCAGTGCTTACGCCCTTCGAGGTAATTTAGGACAAAGAGAAGGGGCGCTTGCCTCTTTTGTAAAGTTTCCTTCGAGGCGCCTGGGGCCAAAGCCGTGGCCATTTCATTAAGAAGGTCTCTGCACTCTTGCAAGTGGTTCTTTGCGATGCTCTCTACCTTAGCGATCGCTTCAAGAAGATGGTTTTCATTAAAAAGGTCACTTATATCTTGGCCCTTTTCATATTTCGCTCTTGCTTCAGGATTAAGTTTTAACCACTCAAAGAGAACAGAGTTAATCTGAGCATTTTTTAAATCTAGAAGGGCATCTTTTTGAGAGCTTTCACTAAAGTCTAAAGTGTCATCAAGTAATTGAAAGGCCAAACCTAAGTGAAAACCAAAGCGCTTGGTCATGACGATAAGCTCATCTTCAACTTCACCAATAATGGCCGCGGCAACAGCACACCAACTCATCACACTTGAAGTTTTCTTAACCGCAATATCTTCTAAAATCTCTTCAGTATAATGACGAGAAGTAACGGCATCGGACTGAATCCACTCACCTGTTGCCAGCTCTTCGATGACCCAGGCCATTTCTGAAACTAAGCGAAGATTGCCCTGCCTGGTGAGTTCACCTATCACGGCAGCAAGCAAGTAATCTCCTGCTAGTACTGCCCTCTTATTACTTGCTTGAATATTAATACTGGGATTACCCCTTCTTTGAGTGGCCTGATCAATAACATCATCATGGGCAAGTGAAGCGGCGTGAACCATTTCAATGGCCCGAGCACAAGTATCAAGCTTTGCGAGCTCAACTGAGAAGAAGTCTGCAAAGAGATAAGTCAGTAAAGGTCTTAATCTCTTTCCCCCCAGAAGAACTGTCTTTCCAAGGAGTTCATCAATTGCCTTCTGGCAATTTAAGCTTGGAATATCAAGCTCAATATTGCGTAGCTTGAGCAAAATAGGTTTGGGAATATTTTCAAGAAACTCGAGTCTCATCGGTCCTGCACTGGGGATTATTGGGCTTATTGCTTTATCCATATCTAACATCCTGATAAGTTAGTGTAAACTAATGGAATCACTCAACAAGTAAAAGAGCTTCGACAAACCTGAGACACACCAAGTCATACCCTAGCATCTAGCTAAATGCACTTCTCCAATGCCAAAGAATTTGATAATCATTACTAAAGGATAACTCATGAATGAAATCAATAATCAGATTCCCCTAGGCGAGAGAAAGAAAGAGTCCTTTCGCCTCTTTGATGACATCGCCCAAACCTATGACTCACTCAATAAAGTCCTCAGTTTTGGTATCGATATCTATTGGCGCAGGCAGATTAGAAAGGCCCTGCCCAAAACTGACTCCATTGAGATTCTCGACCTGGCAACAGGGACGGCCGATGTTCCTATTGAGCTTATCAAGGCCAAGAATGTAAAAAGAATACTAGGATTAGACCTCTCTGAAGGAATGATCAAAGTTGGTAACGAAAAACTTAAAGAACAGAAGCTTACCGACAAAATTACTTTAGGAATTGGCGACGGCTGCAACCTTCCTGTTGAAGACCAAACTTGGGATGTGGCCACAGTCAGCTTTGGGATTAGAAATTATCCAGACTGCTTCAAAGGCCTGCAAGAAATGCACCGAGTTCTCAAACCAAACGGCAGAGCAATGGTGATGGAATTTTCCCTGCCCTCAATTTGGCCGGTGAGAATGATCTACTTGGCCTACTTCCGTTACATCCTGCCCTTTGTTGGAAATCTCTTTAGTGGTCATGGAGATGCCTATAGCTACCTTAATAAAACTGTTGAAGATTTTCCCTATGGAGACGAATTCACTTCTCTTATGACCAAGGCCGGCTTTGCAAAAGTTAGCGCCAGACCCCTCACCTTTGGCATAGCGACTCTCTATATTGGTGATAAATAATTGTAATGAACCCACTGTCTGAGCTAATCACATTTAAGAACGAACTTGGACTCGACTTTATTAAAGAGAGTGAGCAGGATTTATTCATTGGCAAGCAGCAAGCTGCACTTAAGGTGCACCACTACTTTGCCGTGGATATAGCATTAGAAGATTTAGATAAATTAACCCTCACCCGCTGTGAGCATGCCCCCTTCTTTAAGTGGAATACAGCTCAAACCTCTAGTTTCGGCTTTGGTAATATATATGACCTTCTAAGTGCAGGTCATAGTGATGACTCATTGATAGCGGCCCTTAGTGAGCATCCTCAAGTCCCTCTCTTTCATAGCTTTAAGTTTTCAGCAGGTCAGCGCTTAAATAAGAAGACCTTTAACGCTGATCCTAAGAAAGACCCTTGGCTTCAATGGAGCTTCCCTGAAATCGTTATTCCTCAGGTCTTTATAGAATTTCAAAAAGATCAAAGTCACAATTTAAAATTAACTGTAATTACTCCTCAACAAGGCAGTGGCCAGCTTTCTTTTAAACAACTTGGACCGCTTCTAGCTCCACCAGAGTTTACAGCTGAATCTTCTGGCGTAACAGATAGAGAGAGTAAGGCATGGAATGAAAGAAGTAATAAAGCTCTTCATCAGATAGAAGACGCCGATACTCCACTGACAAAAGTTGTTCTCGCGCGAATGAAAGAAGTTGAATCTAAGAGCGACCTCAATCCTCTTCAGCTCTTTCACTACCTCTCAAAGCAGTACAATCATACTCCTACAACCCACTTCTATCTCGAAAGTGGTGGAATGAGTTTTACAGGCTTTAGCCCAGAGAACCTCCTAAAACGAGATCAAGCACAAATCTCCATCGATGCTATCGCGGGCACGAGATCCAGATCAAGTGATCCCGTGCAAGATAGAGCTTTAGAACAAGAGCTCATCTCCTGTGCAAAAGAGCAAGCGGAACACTTGGCCGTTATCGATGCTATCCGCGACTACACCAAATCTCTTGGCCACCTTAATTGTGGTGATCAACAGGTTTTAAAACTCTCAAATGTTCAGCACCTCAAAACTCCCCTTTCACTAAAACTTGAAAGTAATGATCGGTACTCCATTTACAAACTTGCTATGCTCTTACACCCCACTCCAGCAGTGGGCGGCACACCAAGGATCGATGCCAGGGAGCTTATTAGTGAGCTAGAAGATTTTGAGCGAGGTCTCTATGCCGGAGTCATTGGCCTGCAAAGCCAAAGTACTGATCAATTTACCGTGGCCATTAGATCTTACCTCTGCCTTGGTAATAGCGAATTTAAACTCTTTGCAGGGGCCGGAATAGTTAAAGACTCAATCGCTCATAATGAATGGAAGGAGCTTGATACAAAGTTTAACTCCTTCTTTCCTCAAAAACTCACAAGTGATGTAGGACCTTCTAATGAGCAATAAGA
>CALHBL010000348.1 GCA_937930825.1 uncultured Bacteriovoracaceae bacterium | reverse complement strand
AAGAGATGAGTTTAACAGAGCATTTGGAAGAATTGAGAAAGACTCTCATAGGCGTCATCGCCATTCTCCTCATTGCCTTCTTTGGCTGCTATGGCTTTGGTGAGCATATATCTGAGATTATGCTAGAACCTCTCAGAAGTAGTCTCTCTGCCGATAATATGGGAGAGATTGTCTATCTTGGTCTCCTTGATAAAGTCATGAGTCAATTACAGGTAGCATTTTGGTCATCTATTATTATCTCATCTCCCTTTTGGTTCTACCAGGTTTGGAAATTTATTAAACCGGCACTTCATGCTCATGAAATCAAGGTCATCAGGCCATTCATCGTTATAGGTTTTATCTTCTTTTGTTTAGGGGTCAGCTTTGGCTACTTCTTAGTCTTTCCCTTAACCTTTGAAACTCTGCTGGGTTTTGGGGTTGAAAATGTTAAGGCAACAATTTCTTTAAGGGATTATCTTGTACTGGCCTCGAAGGTTCTTGTTTTCTTAGGTATAGTTTTTCAATTACCAAATATACTTTTGATTCTTGGGTTTATGGGAGTTGTGACAAAGTACTCTTTGAGAAATATGAGAAGATATGTCTTTGTTGGTTTTGCGGTATTGTCTGCGATGCTAACACCCCCGGATCCCTACACAATGTTAGGACTGTGGTTCCCCCTCGTTCTGCTCTTTGAAGTAGGAATTTTGGCCGTTGCAGTCATTGTTCATCCATATCTAGCGAGGCATCATAAGTAGTGAGGAGAAGTACTAATGGCCAATAGAGCTTACAAGATTTTCTTAGTTGTCCTTGGCATTTGGCTGGGTCTTACCTGCTTTCTTGACTTCATTGCAGTTCCAACGGTTTTTAGAACGATTAGCTCTCGCCAGCAAGCGGGGGAGTTAGGGATGCTTCTCTTTCATACTTTTAATAAAGCAGAAATACTCTTTTCGTTAATACTACTTTCATGCGGTCTTATCTTCAGGAAGAAGGTGCTCGACCATAAACTCTTCTTCTGTAGTTTAATTTCCTTAGTCATTCTAACGTTTATCTATACTTTTCATATGAGTCCGACAATTATAGCAACTAATAAAGCAAAATATGAACTTGAAGAATCAGATCCACAGTATCAGGTTCTTGAAAGAACTCATCAAAGTTATCATGGGCTTTTTAGAAAGACCGATACTGTGAAAATTCTAACTTTGTTAATTATTCTCATTGCCATAATAAAGCGCGATGAAGGGGAGCTTGAAGTATGAAACTTGTTACAGGCGGAGCTGGCTTTATTGGCAGCGTTCTCGTTAAGGAATTAAATACCCAAGGGCATGAGGATATTTGGATTGTGGATCGCCTTGAAGATGATGAGAAGTGGAGAAATCTTCAAGGTCTGAGTTACGTAGATTATATTCATGCAGATGAGCTTTTCAGTTTACCCGGTGACTTTTGGGAAACAGTGACAGAAATTTATCATATAGGTGCTATCTCTGCGACCACTGAGAAGAATGTAGATAAGCTGTGGGAAAATAATGTTCGCTACTCCCAAGAGCTGATAGGAATTGCAACTCTAAGATCGATTCCCATTCTCTTTGCTTCATCTGCTGCAACTTACGGAGCAGGTGAGCACGGTTATGATGATGAGCATGCAGGGGTAGATAAACTGCGGCCAATGAATCCTTACGGTTTTTCAAAGCAATATGTTGATAAGTGGATCTTGAGTGTTGAAGACAAGCCGGAGTACTGGTTTTCTCTTAAGTTCTTCAATGTCTTTGGCCCAAATGAATATCATAAGGGAGATATGCGCAGCCTTGTCCACAAGGGTTTTGAGCAAATCAATGAGACGGGCACAGTTAAACTCTTTAAGTCCCATAAAGAAGGCTATAGTGACGGCGGCCAGTTGCGGGACTTTGTCTATGTTAAAGATATTGTTCAGGCGATGACGATGCTCATGCAGCATAAGGTTCCGGGAAGTTCTGGTATTTATAATATGGGGACAGGACAGGCGAGAAGCTTTGATGATTTGATCAAGGCAACCTTCAAGGCAATGGGCAAGAGTGAAAGCATTGAGTATATTCCCATGCCTGAGCATTTAAGAGGTCAGTACCAATATTTCACGGAAGCAAAAATGGATAAGTTTCATAAGGTCTTTCCTGAATTTAAGTTTACTTCTCTTGAAGGGGCGGTAGAGGACTATGTTAAGGAACACCTCTTACAAGAGAATCCATTCTTTTAGATAGGGCCTCACTTCACCTGTGATCAGCTTTACTTCTTACACTTGTAAGATTTCTTAAGTATCTGTAATTAAATATTTCTCAACACTTCTTACTTTGTTGTTGCGTGGGGTCATTTATTCTAGGGGCAATGTGGCCGTAGGGACTCTTTGGCCAGGAAATCAATGGTCTAAATAGCTGGAATTATAATGTGCCAACCTTGGCATAGAGCTTGCTTATCTATAAATCAGATTCGGCCAGGATGGCCTGTGGCAGGAAGCCTAAAGATCTATCACCAACGATTCACCCAACTAAAGATGGAGTAACAAATTATGGACAAGATGCAACTCAAGCAGTTTAAAGAGCTCTTTATTAATATCTTAAAAGAGGCAAGCCTGACAGAGGATCAACTCCTCGAGGCCCTCACTCCTGACACTGGTGGTGATGTCGTTGATCAAGCAATGGGGAATAGAGATCAGCAGCTGGCGCTTAAACTTCAAGGACGACAAGGCTTCTTTCTTAAGAAAGTAAAACTGGCCTTAGTAAAAGTTGAAAACGGCAGCTACGGAGAGTGTGAAGAGTGTGAAGGTGAAATTTCAATAAGCCGTCTTCTTGCCCGTCCAACCGCTACCGAGTGTATTACCTGTAAAGAAGAAAAAGAGCAGACCGAACTTCATATACCTTATCAAAAGCGCTCCCATACATTAGGAACAGGATTAAGAAGTAGTCTGGGTGCTAACGTCATCCAGCTTAAGCATAATGATGATGGTCATGGGATTAAGACAGCAAAGAATTCTTTAAAGTTATAGTTTTGAAAATAATCAATCAAGGATGAATGGTTAAATTTCAAGGATGAAGAGATAGGGTCTCAAGGGTTGTTGCGCTTGAGACCCTTTGGAATTTAATTTCCTATTTCGCGCAATTAATTAAGTACTTTGTTCCACCCTCAATTTTAGCAAGAGTGAATTCTCCC
>CALHBL010000347.1 GCA_937930825.1 uncultured Bacteriovoracaceae bacterium | reverse complement strand
TTGAGGTTGAAGTTCCTAGTACTTTGAAGGTGGGAGAGAGCACAGGCAAGAAGAGAGAGAGTTTAAGTATGGACGAGCAGGTGGAAAGTATTTTGAAAAAAGGATCCTCAGAAGCTAAGAAGATGAGCACTAAAAATGGTGAAGTGATTGACCCAGGCATGGCGTATGTTAGTCCACCGACTTATAAAAGGCTTGGTCGTGGATTGGTATACAATTGCATTGGGAGGCATTGGGCCTGTGTTGACAAGTTGTCTTACTTTCAATGCCTAGAAAATCGAAAGTGGAGTAGTAGCAAGAATAAAAAGCCAGAATGTGTAACTAATAATGTTTATAGTAGTAGAGAGGATTGCGGTGTGGTTCAAACGCATTATATAAATACTAGAGCAGCAACTGATTTCTGTAGCGCTGATGGCGCCGAGGCCGATTCTGCTCCTTCTACCAAAATAAATGTCCCTTAGTGACACGTAGCTAATTTTTCAAGTATTGATTGGGCGCAAAGAAGAAATTAGTTTAAAATAGTGTAATGGATAGAGATCAGCGCTTGTCATTTGTTTTTTCAAAATGTTCCTACTTTACAAGAGATGGAAGCTACTGGGATAGCGGCCTGAACTCTTTAAAGAAAGACTTTCCAAAATTTGACTATAGTGAACTTGAGCATACTTGTGCTCAGCACGATGCTATTATCATTGTAAGCGCTAATGAGCTTCTAAAAAAAGACACTGAAATTTATACGCCCAAAGGTGTCGTTGTCTCTTTTTATGAAAACTTAAGTGAAGAATCAATAGAAATAATTCAAAAGATATATGGAAAGGATTTACTCGGCTTTGTGGATGTATCAATGCCGGCCTTGCTCCATACCCCGTTATTTCGACGAATTTTACTTGAAAGTAAAATTTTAGGAACTGGAGCTGGAACTGGTGAGGGCCATGCTCATCTCGGCGAAATTCTTAAGCAAAACTTGTTAGAGCTCCAGAGAGTAAAGAAAATTCACGAGAAACTCGTACCAATTAGAGAAGAAAAAATTAAAGGAATTTCGCTATATTCAAAATTTGCTGCTGGACTTAGCAGTGGAGGAGAGTTCTTTGATATTAAAAAGAATCGCAATGAAGTAGCAATTATTGTAAGCTGTACCAAGTCGTATGTAACCTCCTCTATTGTGCTTGGTCATTTTGAAAACTTTCAAAAAAAGGGAGACTTATCAAAGGCCGGCTTTGAGTATTTCCTCGAAGAGCTCATAGAAGAGTGTCGTGAACTCGAGTTGATAGATAGAGATGAGCATGAGCAGTTACAACTTGATTTAATTACGTTAAACTTAAAAACATTTAAATTTGAGGGCTTTCACTTCGGAAATGGTCGCTACTTTTCTAATGGGAAGAGAATTTTAAGTGAAAATAAATTAGCTCTAAATGAAAACAGCTTTGAAGATGCTTACTATGAAGGATATCTAAAGAGAGGTGAGCGCTTAGTTTTTGCAAGTCCAGGTACTTTGCAAAACTTTCGAGCAAATGATGAGAGGGATCCGGTTGATAGATTAATACTGGAACAATTTGACAATGGAGCTAGGGAGCTTCTTAACGAAGTATTCTTTCAGTTAAAAAAGAACAATGAGGAAGAGTTTTTACAACATGATGCTTCCTTAATTTACTTAGAGGTTGATGCCAATGCATTTATTCAAATTTAGTTTTCTCTGTTTATTTATTCTCCAAGGAACTCATGCCTTTAATGGTAATGAGTGCTTAGGGGCAAACTTTCAGCTTAATATTTCTCATCAAGGAAAACCCTTTGGCCTATCGAAGGTGAGTTTAGATATTGCAAAGGACGGTTGTAAGATTACTTTAAGTCAGGAGAAGTTCAAGTACTTAAAGAAGTCATGGTCTATAGATGTTTGCAGAGAGCCTGTTCATATTAAGAAAGACGGCGGCTCCGAAGTACTTAAGAAAAAGAGAAAGTGCACAAAGAGTGGAGATGATGAGTTCTGTGAAAATAAAAAGCTCATTCTAACAACGATTCAAGATGATGCCCTTATTTTTGCAGAGGGCGAAAAAGAAAAGATTGGAACTAAGCATGGAAAATCTTATTGCGCCTACCTTTTAATTAAACAGTATTTAACAGACTCTATTATTTTTAATAGAGGTCAAGATTACTCAAAGCTATTTGAAAATGGCTACACTACAACAAAGAAGAAAGAGCAGTTAGTTAGCCCAAAAGTAGAGGTACCAAGACCTATTGTTGAGGGAATTGAAAACGGTAGTAGTGCCGTGGAGGCACCGGAAATGATTGATAAAGTTGAAGAAGCTGCAAAAGGTAAAGATAAAGGTGTTGGGACTTATTAGTCGTTAAACGGACTTTAGAGCAATTTCCAGGTCTTGAATAAGATCATCACAGTCTTCTATCCCAACACTGAGGCGAATTAAGTTATCTGATATTCCGATACTTTGTCTTACCTTCTTAGGGATTGAAGCATGAGTCATAATTGCAGGATGCTCAATTAAACTTTCAACGCCTCCAAGAGATTCTGCTAGAGCAAAGAGCTGAACTGACTCAAGAAACTTCTTAGACTTCTTAAGGTCACCTTTAATAAAGAAGGTGATCATGCCTCCAAATCCTGTCATTTGCCGTTTTGCAATTGCATACTGAGGGTGAGACTTGAGTCCTGGGTAGATTACATGATCAACCTTTAAGTGTTTCTCTAGATATTTTGCAATCTTGATGGCGTTCTTCTGATGGGCCTCCATTCTGATAGCAAGGGTCTTAAGGCCTCTTAGCACCAACCAGGAATCAAATGGTGACTGACTGGGCCCTAGAGAGTTTTGAAGCATCCAGGCCTTGTCATAGAAAGACTTATTACTCGTCATCATGCAGCCGCCAACGACATCTGAGTGCCCATTCATGTACTTAGTTAGAGAGTGCATTACAATATCGGCACCAAGAGTGAGAGGCTTTTGAAAGTAAGAGCTCATAAAAGTATTATCCACAACAGAAAGCGTATTATACTTTTGAGCAAGAGAAGTAATCTTTTTAATATCTGTAATTTTTAGCAGAGGGTTTGTCGGAGACTCAATCCAAATCATATAGGGATTGTGTTCTTTCATGGCCTTATCAACAGTTTTAGCATTAGTTGTATCAATGAATATGATATTATGAATCTTATTGAAAACAGTTGTTAGAATTCTGTAGGTTCCTCCATAAACATCGTCACTACAGAGAATTGTAGAAGCAGGAGGAATGGCATGTAAGATTAACGTCGCAATTCCCAGACCACTAGAAGCTACGAGGGCATACTTAGCTTCTTCTAGAGAGGCCAAGCATTCCTCTAGTCTTGATCTTGTTGGGTTGTGGGAGCGAGTGTACTCATAACCCTTATGTTTACCTGGGCTAGATTGAACATATGTCGAGGTCTGATAAATGGGAGGCATAATTGCCCCCGTCTCTTTATCAGGGTGTCCCCCCACATGAATGACTTTCGTTGCGAATTGTATTTCTCTTTTCTTTTTCATTTACTACTCTTAGTAAGCCCTTGTTTTACTAATATATTGGAGAACATCAATATCGGTAAGTATATTGATTATGGCACCCTTATCAGTGACAAGAGCTACTTCTTTTTGAAGTAGGGCATCAGCAACATTAGAGAGAAGATCATTCTGATCAACAACTTTGTAGTTCATATTAAAAGCAAGTGAGATATTATCTTCTTTAGAAAATTCTCCCATCATAACTGGCTTTAGAAGTAGCTTTTCTGATACGAGGCCTTTGATACTTCCAGATTTATCAATACAAGGAAGTTGGGAAATACCTTTCTTATCCATGAGGGTAATCGCTTCTCCGATTGTTGCCTGGTCAGTAATGCTTATGAGGTCTTTCGACTTATTTAAAGATGCTAGAACATCTTTAATTTGAACATCGAATGAGCTATCGAGGTAACCATTATCACTCATCCAATCATCATTATAAATTTTCGAAGCATAGCGGTTACCAGAGTCGTGAAGTAGAATCAGAATCTTTTCTGGTTTTTCTAGCTTCTTGGCATATTTTAAGGCCCCACATATTGCAGCACCTGCTGAGCCACCAGCATAAATGCCTTCTTCTTTTAATAATCTTCTCGTCATAAGGAAGGACTCTTTATCTCCAACAACTTCCCAGTCATCAATATTATCAAAGTCATAATTTTCAGGAATAAAATCTTCACCAACTCCTTCAAGTACGTATGAGTAGGCTTCACCCATCTCTCCGGTTTTGGCAAAGTGAGCAACAATGGAGCCTTCACAATCAATACCTATTATTTTCACATCCTTCATTTTTTCTTTGAAGTACCTTCCACAACCTGAGATCGTGCCACCTGTTCCAACTGTTGCCATGAAGGTGTCAAAGTCTCCAGAAGTTTGCTCATACATTTCGGGTGCAGTCCAAGTGTAGTGAGTCATGCGGTTGTGAAGATTGTCGTATTGATTAACGTAGAATGAGTTGGGAATAGTTTCACTCAGTCTTTTAGAAACACTGTAGTAACTTCTTGGATCTTCAGGAGCTACATTTGTTGGGCAAACGACTACTTTGGCCCCGAAGGCACGAAGGTTGTCTATCTTTTCCTTTGACTGCTTATCAGCAAGAACAAAAATGCACTTATAACCATGAACAGCGGCCCACATAGCAAGACCTACTCCGGTGTTACCTGAGGTTCCTTCGATAATCGTTCCCCCAGGTTTAAGGGTCCCTTCTTTAACCGCCTGATCAAGCATATAGGCGCCGATCCGGTCTTTAGTAGATCCACCTGGATTCATATATTCTAGCTTTACGTAAATATCAGATGAGATATCTTTACCTATGAAATTGAGCTTTACTATAGGAGTTCCGCCAATAGCATCCACAACATTATCTCTAGACCCTTTCATTTTTTCCATTACAAACCCTTTTCTTTAAAGACATCTTCTATTTCAATCGCGCCGGCCATAGTGGCAAGTCTTGCAATTATTGAGTAAACCGCTTCTTTACTTTGAGAATCATTATTTTCACGAATTTCGCTAATACAGTATTTCTTGAAAACCATACCTCGACTGTTGAGGTTTTGCTTGGAGTCCTTTTGAGAGTTTGCTCTCACAAATCCACCGGCCGGTTTTCCAGAAACAAGGTAGATGGCCACTTCGGCTGCCATGTCATCATACTTTAAAATTGATTCTACACCTTCTTGAACAACTACGGATGTAAACTTTATTTTATTCTTACCAATATTCATTTTGTCACGGTTTTTGCGATTCATTTCTGAGATTTCACTTCCTTGAGAGACAACAGAGATCCCCATGCCATATGTTCCTTGGGAAGCCTTTACAAAAATTTTCGCTTCAGGATCAATCTGCTCCTTAAGAAGATCAACGGCCTTACCTACGTCATCGAGTCCTTCCTTGCTAGAGAAGTCAATATTATCAATGGCCGAGAATCTGGCCATGAGTAAGTTGGGGTCAATTTCAAATTGCTTAGCAAATTCATTGATAACCGTTTCATAATTTCTAAAATGCTCACTCTTTTGCCGTCTATACCATCCAATAAAGGGAGTGGGGACGACGGGAGTTTTGATATCTGACCACGGTACATCTAAAGGGTCTGATTGATCATGGTTTAAGATGGCCAAGTCAAAGGTCGCATCAGTAGTGCTTAGTTCGCCATTATGAATCTGTCCTCTTTGAAATTGAATATCGAATTGAGAGTGGCTAATAAGATTGAGGCATGAATCCCCTTCAGGGAATAAGAGTGGGTCAAGGCTAACGAAGATAACACTGAAACCCGAATCTTCAATTGATTTTTTTAAATACCCAAGGTGGTCGAGGTAGAATAAGTTCTTAGTGTGTGACTCTGGAATAATGGCGATGTTCTTGGCGGCCGGGGAAACTGCTTCAATTGCTTTTTTAAAAAGCCGTGAAGCTGCATCAAGGTCAAGCTGGCATAGGTTGTTAAAACCGGCCGGATACATATTCATATCTACTGGTGCAAATTTTGTTCTACTCTCACGTATATCTACACTTGAGTAGATCGGTGTTGGAAGTGTCTCCATTCTTTGGTCAATAAATTGATTTATTGTATTCCACGAGGATGTAACAAATGTTTCTAATTCTTCTTTAGTCGTGATTTTATAGGTCACAGTATTACCTCTATTCGTTTGAGGATCACTTCCAACTCTGTGCTAATTCTACGACATGAGAAATTGGGGTTGCGCCCAAAACCTCCGGGAAGAATAGCACATCTTTGTAGCCCTCTTTTGAACCTTCTTTTATCTCATTTTCCCTAGCTTTCATAGAGTTGCAGAGCTTAAAGAGTCCTGTGTCACCATTATTTTTGGGATTCCAGTCTTCTAAATAGGGTGAAAGTGATTTGTTTATGAGAAGAAAGGAGTCCTTGTGCATAAACTTGAGGGCCTCATTTTTGAGACCAATAGCTTCTTGCGTTTTCCCCTGCTCAACACTTGTTACAAGGAACCAGTTGGAGAAGCTTGTTTTCTTGAGGTCTTCTTGAAACTTTAGTGCAGTTAGAAAAGCTTCTCTATTTCTATACAAACCACTTACTGCATCAATAAAGTCATCTACAAAACCCTTTCCAGTTACTTTCTCAAGATAAGTAAGGAGCTTCTTTACCCCAGACTGAACAATTATGGAGAGGAGCCGCTTCTTAGGTTTCTCTCCTTTGCTTGTTATTCGCTTACCAAGAAATTTAAAAATCTCTACAAAGGATTTATCAAAGAACTGAACTATTTTCTTAGATGACTGTAGAAAGTCGATAAAGTGCTTGCCTGGAGGAGTGTCAAGAATGACACAGTCATAGAGGCCTGTATTGATTTGATATTGGACTTCTATTATGGCCATGATTTCGTTCATACCACCATAGGGTTTACTCAGAATATTAATGATTGGGTTATTAAGGTCCGATGCTTCAGCTGACTGAGATGCAATTCTTGCAAGAGTTGAGCGAGGGTTCATAAGTAAGGCATCAAAAGAGGATGCCCCTTCAATGTGAAAATGGGTAAGGGGAATGGTTTGAATCACCCCTTGCGTACTATCACTCAGCCCTAATACTTGCTTTAACCGCTTTGCAGGATCTATGGTAATCAAAAGAACCTTAATCCCTTGCTGGCTTAGAACTAGGGCCCTACTTGTTGCTAGGGTAGTTTTACCGACCCCTCCTGTGCCACAGAAGATCTCTACTTCTTTGAACTGTAGGCCGCTCATAAAGTGACCTCTAAATTTGATTTTAAAAAGCCGGCCATGGCATTAATGACTTGGTCTTGTTTATTCAAAGAGAAGTGGGGGATAATTGGCCAGCTCTCCCCTTTAAGACTTCCTATAAGCTCGTTCTCCATGGAGAGTTTTGCTTTAATAAAGTCTGGGTATTGTTCTTCGGGGCTATTGGTTATTTCAGTGCAGTTACTAAGGCTATCATTAAGAACTTTTGTTACTTGGGGAACACCTCTACTTATGAGATCTTTGCCTAGCTCTATGGCCTCAGTCGTGGCCATTTGAGAGGGAAGTGATGTCGTGATGAGAAGAAGGTTTTCTTCTTCGAATAGGAATCGTTGCATTTTTTCTATATCTTCTACAATAAGACCAGTTTTAAACATCTCTTTAAAGTTCGCCGGGCTCTCCAGCATTGTAAGCGCATGCCCTGAGCTGGGAGAGTCGAGAACGATAGTGAGCTCAGGGTCATTTTCTAAGAGGTTTATAATATTACCCAGTAGTATCATCTGCCCTAGGCCTGGTAGCATATTAAAAAGGGACATGAAGAACGGAGTTTTCATCATCCACTTTGCAATTGTTGCTGAGCCTATTTTCTTTGCTATATATTCCTGAGCTGAGCTTTCGACCTGGAGGTTGAGGGGGTCAATATTAAGGCTTTTTAAAAGCTCTAAATTTGGAGATTGGTCAAATGAGCTATAAGTAACTTTTCTATCTAATGAGCCTAGAAACTTGGTCGAGGCCATGGAGAGGCTTGTTTTACCAACCCCTCCTTTTCCTGTAATGACGATTAGTCTTGCTTTCTTATCAGAAAGTATAGAGGGCAGTAATGAGAAGCTTGTAGTAGCTACCTTCAACTTCGGGACCTATCTCTTGTTTTACATCAAAAGGGTTGTGGTATTGGGCCATCAGGCCGATGGAAACTGTTTCATTTAGCTTCAGGTCTGCACCAGCACCAAGGTGAAAGCCAAAGACTACTTTGGCCGTTGACTCTAGTAATTGGTTGTTTACGATACGCTTTACAGTTGGTCTGTAGAATCCAAATCCACCAGTAGCAAAGGGGGAGAATGAATCAATTTGATAGAACTTAGATTTAATACCTAAGTTCAAGCTAGTAAATTGAGTGAATTGATTGGCAAATTTATGCTTTGAATAGTGGAAGTTAGCTAAGAGGTCAAAGGAGTAACTTGCAGAGTAAGAGTAGAGAAGGTCCCATGTAATTTGATCTTCTCCGCTTTCTTTAAAGTCACCAGCTACAAAAGTCTGTCCTATACCAATCCCTAGAGAGTGTTTCTTTAGGCCTGTTGGGATTCTAATAGGTGAGGCAATTTCAATGACCTTCTGTTTGACGTCCTGAGCGGTGTCATTGGAGGTAAGTCGTTGGATTGTTGATTTAGCAGAAACAGAAAAACCAGTGATTAGAGCAACCACTGGAATTAATGCTTTGATAGCGTCTTTAATTTTTAAACTCATTTACTTGCTTCTGGTTGAAACCCTAATGTTTTGTACCCGGTCTTAATCTTCTCAAAACTTTTAAGTTGAGAAGCTAAATAATAGGACTGGGTACAAATAGTTTAGTTTAAAGTGCTTGGTGTTTCAACTGTACCAGTAAAGTCTGAGTTATTCATGAAAGTCTTGAATTCTTCAGCAGGCTTTTCCTGAACTTCAGGAGCTTCGATACCTTCTAGGCCACGGATATAACCAGTAAATGTCCCTTCAGTAGAGCGAATAACTCTCTTAAGGAGCTCTGTATCACCAGGCTTTGTAGACTTTCTTTCTTGATCAAAAAGAAGTTGAATTTGGGTCGTATAAGTGATGTCATTCTTAGTTTTGTTATCGATAACTTGGATCTCGTGCCCTTCTCTTATGATTTGAGCAATTTCTTCCAAGGTTACGTAACAGCTTTGATGCGTATCATAAAGCTTACGGTTTTGGTACCTTTTGATGATTCTTACGTCATTCATCTCTAATTTCCCCTATTTGTGTGAAGGATTATTTAGCCCTCAATATATTCTTTTAAAATGCGTTTCAGCCCTTTTAATCATAATGACTTATAGCATTGGTTGGCTAATTTTTTAACACTTTGTGTAAAACTTTCCTCAATGCGGTAAATTTCAACAACTTATCATTACTATAAAGTAATTTCAGCCACTTAGTAAGAAGTAGCTAAGCTTATTTCTTATTAATGCCTTGCTTAACTTGCGAAGACTATGGATAGCAGCATTAAAATGATGCTGTCAACCTAAATGCTCGGAAAAAATACTTACAAATGGATAGTCTAGGGCCCTCTCTGCCTAACTTGGTAGCTTTAAGCTTCGTAGATGGATGCTGTGTTACTTAGGAGTTTGGGGAAAAACTTGCTCTTAAGCCAGTTAATGAGCTCCTTTTTCAAGGTCCAGGAGGAATAGGTCGATAATTCGAAGGAGAGGTAGTGATTACACTACAAAAAATGAAGGAATTTCGATGGTCTTCCGTTATGCATTCGTAGTTTTTCTTTTGGCAGCTGCCCTTTTGGGTTGTTCGACTGGTCCTAAGAGTACAGGATCTGATAAGAAGGTGGGGTCTGATACTGCTGTAGTGGATGCCAAAGTCGCTGAGCTAAGAGAAAAGGCGAATCAAGAGAAAATGATTGAAGCTTTTAAAGCGCTTGATAAGAAAATGGCCGAGTTAGTCATCAAGGCTAAGGCAGAGGGGCCAGAAGCGGTTGAGTTCTTGGCCAGTGACCTTTTCTTAAAAGCGAACGATGCCTCCATGAGAGAAGATTCTCATACAGCAGCATTTCTATATCGCCACTTGTTAAGTCTTAAGCCTACAGATCCCTATGTTAAGAAGAAATTCTCAATAGAGCTTATTAGAATGGGGAGCTTGGAAGAGGCGACTATTTTATTGATAGAGGCTCTTTCTCAAACAAATTATTCTGAAGAAACTTTGGGGTTGATTTTGGGCGGTGTCTATACTGCTTTGAATGATGGGCAAAGAGCGAGAGAGACTTATCATAAGGTACTGAAGATTCACCCTGGAAGTGAAGAAGCCTGTGTCTTCTTAGCTAAGTCTTATAGCTTAGATGCTAAGTATGATTCGGCCCATAAGCTTTTGCGTAAATGTAATAAGAGAAAAGGTGTTAAAGCAATTTTCGCTTACTATCAGGGTAAAGTCTTTATTAAGCAGGGTAAGTATAAGAGTGCAAACTCTTCATTTAAGAAGGCACTAAAAGTAGATCCTAGTTATCATCAAGCAGCACTAGCAATGGGATTGATTCAAGAAGAAAAAGAAAATATAAAAGGAGCAATTAAAGTTTATCAAGGCTTCTTAAAGAAAAACACAGTAAGTTACCCTATATTGTCGAGACTAGTGCAAGTAATGTTCGCAGCGGAGAAATTTAAAGAAGTTCTTCCTTATGCGGAAACTTTAAGTTCTTTAGACCCAAGTGATCTTAACCTAAGAGTTCGATTAGGAATCTTGTACACGGATGCTAAGCACTATGATAAGGCGATTGGCGTCTTTAATGAGATTCTAGCGGCAGTTCCTACATCAGATAAGGTTCTCTATTACTTAGGTTCCCTTTATCAGCAAACGAAGGACATGGAAAAGGCCCTTTCTTCCTATGCTAAAATTCAGCAAGAAAGTTCTCTCTATGTTGATAGCTCTCTTCAGATTGCCCAAATTTTACAAGCATTAGTGCAGTCGGATGATAAGCGTTGGTCAGATCAGTACAAGAAATATCTAAGCGCTAGAGGGGCGACTATAGCACCTTTAAGAGTCGAATTTCAGATTATGCTTGCAACCTATCTTGAGGGGAAGCTTGATTATAAATCAGCTATAAGCGCCATTGAAAAGGTTAGAGGGAGCGAAGGTTATATTGAGGGACATGATTATTATTTGGCCTCACTTTATGAAAAGGTTAATGAGCTTGGAAAGGCCAGAGAGGTCGTTAATAAGATCTTAACTAAGAACCCCAATAATGCGCACGCTCTGAACTTCTTAGGCTATTCTATGCTGGAAAATAATGAAGATGTTGGTGAAGCCTACACACTCATCATGAAAGCAGTTAAATTGAAGCCCAATGACGGGTATATCAGGGACAGCTTAGGTTGGTTCTACTATAAAACAGGTAAAATTCAAAAAGCCCTAGTTGAAGTTAAGAAAGCTTTTGCTCTGGTGAACTCGGATGTTGTCATTACAAAACATTTAGCTATTATCTACAAAGACCTTAAAAAGTTTAAGATGGCGAAGAAGTTCTTCGTAGAGGCCTTGAAAAATTGCAAATTCGAATCAGAAAGAAAAGATATTATAAACTCAATTGGAAATTTTCCAGAGCTGCGTTTGCCAGCTTCAGAAATGCCCTAACTTGTCTTACTCTCTTCCTGAGTAGTTGCTCGACGTTCAATGCAGATCACAAGTTGAGTGAGCAGCTAGGGAGAGTCTGTTTATCTGGAGAGGGAAGAGGTCGGCTAGAGCATAGCAAGGGCCGTCAACTCTTCGAATTCGAGTCACTCTTAGAAAAAGAAAAGAAGAAATGGTCCTTAGGTTTGGACTTACCAGTTATTGGTCAAGAGCTTCTCTATTTTAATTATCCCAAAATTGGTGAATCAAAGACTCGGGTAGAGGGAACATTTGCGACACGATTAAAAATGGATATTTCTTCAGGGCCTAATAAAGTCGAACTCAATAACTTTTTTCTCATGATGGGGGAGCTTCTCTCGATGATTGACTCTAGAAAGCTGAGGGATGACTGGAGGTTACCTAAGGATTCCTCTCGCTTTATTTTGGAAAAACCTCTTTCTGAAGAAAGTGTATTTCGCTTCGAAGCAACTGGAGGAGGGCCTTATTTTGAGAGATTGAGCCTGAACCTTCTGAGAAGGGATAAATTTAAAAGATTGAAAAGATCAATGAAGTTAGACCTTTTCCTTTCGCAGTGCTCTATGTGATTGGTTTGTTTATGTTCCCACCGCTTTCTTGAAAGCTGACTATATCCTTTAAAAACAGTAATTTTTCTTATATAACTCCCCCTAAATCATAATGCTGCAAGTTGAGCTTTTTAATGCACATCAAATGCTTAACGAAACGAAACCGAATTGACGGGTCATACCGGATCGACCCATTAAGCTGAGGGATACTTTAGATGAAATTTACTTGTATAGGCTTATGCCTTATTGCGATCTTTGTTACTTTTCCTTCTTGTACAAAGAAAGATAATTTTAAAGGTTTATCCTTGAATCTCGCAGTTAGTTCTCAGGTTAAGGGTATGGATCCTATCTATGCTAATGACAGATACTCATCGAATGAAGTGGCCCGGGTGTATGAGGGACTTCTTGAGTACCACTATTTAGCAAGGCCTTATAAGCTCGTTCCAAACCTCGCTGAGTCCATGCCGACGGTTTCAAATGATGGATTAACCTATACTTTTAAAATTAAGAAAGGGGTTATGTTCCAAAAGAATGAAGCCTTTGGGTCTGAGCCTCGTGAACTAATTGCAGAAGACTTTGTTTATTCTATAAAAAGACTCGCGGACCCTAAGCTTCAGGGTTTGGGCTGGTGGCTTCTTGATGGAAAACTAGTAGGTCTTAATGATTGGAGAAAGAAATATAGTGAGCTTCCTAAAGCTGATTACAGTGAAGCTGTTGACGGTATAAGAGCGATTGATCGTTATACCCTGCAATTTAAATTAGCTAAGCCTTTTCCGCAGTTCCTCTATGCTCTTGCGATGCCCTTTACTTTTGCTGTGGCGAGGGAAGTTGTAGAAAAATATGGAAAAGAGTTCTTGAACCATCCTGTTGGGACAGGGCCTTTTGCTATCAAGGACGGAGTATTTAAACAGACCAAGAAGATTAAATACGTAAAAAATTTAGGTTTTAGAAAGAAGAAGTATCCGTGCGATGGTTCAGAGAAATTTAAAAAAGAGGGACTGCTGGAAGATTGCGGAAAGTTACTTCCCCTAGTTGATCGTTTGACCGTTAATATAATTGAAGAAGATCAACCAAGGTGGCTAAATTTTCAAAAAGGGAAAGTTGATTTCATCGCAATACCTAAAGATAATTTTGATACAGTTATCCCTGATGCAAAGAACTTAGCGCCAGACTATGCTCAAAAGGGAATAAAACTGATTAGATCACCTTCAATTGATGTGACTTACACTGCATTTAACCACGATCTGAAGCTCTTTAGGAATGTTAAATTAAGAAGGGCGATGTCCTTAGCTTATGATATTGATACCGCCAATAAGCTCTTCAGTAATAACCAAGCCCTTCCAGCTCAGTCCGTTGTACCTCCGGGGATCTCTGGTCATATTGAAGGCTATGTAAATCCTTATAGAGCTACCGGTAGACCTGAGCAGATCGCTAAAGCGAAAGAGCTTCTTGCTCAAGCTGGTTATCCAGAGGGCAAAGGTTTAGAAGAAATTACTTATGATTGCCCAAACGCTACAGTTTCACGGCTAACGGGTGAATACTTTAAGAAGCAAATGGCCCAAATCGGCATAAGAGTAAAGGTACAGCAGAATCCCTGGCCAGAGCTTCAAAAGAAAATTACTACAAGAAATATTATGGCCTATGGTATTGCTTGGAGTGCTGATTATCCAGATGCTGAAAACTTTCTTCAACTTCTCTATGGTCCTAATCGCTCACCGGGTGCAAATGGTTCTGGTTATAATAACCCAGAGTTTAATACTCTTTTTAAGAAAGCAGCAGTTATGCAGGATAGCTTAGAGAGAACTGCTCTTTACGAGAAACTCAATCGAATTGCAGCTGAAGAAGTTCCTTGGGTTTTCGGAGTTCACCGCCAAAACTTTGTGCTTCGTCACTCATGGCTTAAGAACTTTACCAACTCTGACTTCGATGCTGGAATGGCACAATACCTGAGTGTTAATAAGGCGAAGAAAGAAGAAATGCTTAAGAAACTATAAGAGAAGGAAAGTAGTGAATATTTACTCTTACATTATAAGAAGGCTCCTCTATGTAATCCCAGTTCTGCTTGGGGTTTGTCTTATTATATTTATACTCTTTAATGTTCTCTCCCCAGACCCGACTCTTATCATGCTTGGTAAGCATGCTTCGAAAACACAAATGATGGAACTTAGAGCTGAGCTAAAATTAGATAGACCTTGGTTCATTCAATATATTGATATTGTTCGCTCTACATTTACATTCGATTTCGGAAGAAGCTGGTCAACGAAGCAAGAAATCAGTGAAATGATAAAGAACGGAGCGATCCCTTCTTTGACTGTGACTCTACCTGCCTTCTTAGTTTCATTTGTCCTGTCCATTTCAATATCCCTCTTTGTTTCTTTTTATAGAGGAAAGATAATTGATAGAAGTATTGTCTTTGTCTGCGTCGCTTTGATGAGTATTAGCTCCTTAGCCTATATACTCTATGGTCAGATGTTCTTTGCCTTTCAGTTAGGCTGGTTTGAGATTTCTGGCTATGAGTCTGGCTTTCCTGACTTTATTCCCTATGTCTTGCTCCCTATACTCATTTGGGTTGTTCTGAGTGTTGGTCCTGACGTTCGTTTCTATAGAACAATTATCCTAGATGAGGTCTATCAAGACTATGTGAGGACGGCGAGGGCCAAGGGATTGGCGGAAAGTACAATAATGTTCAAGCATGTTTTGAAGAACGCTATGGTTTCGATAATTACTTATGTTGTTATTAGGATCCCCTTTCTTATTCTAGGGTCACTTCTTATTGAATCTTTCTTCTCCATCCCAGGGCTTGGAGGGATTATTTTAAATGCGATTAACTCTTCTGATTTTCCTGTATTGAAGGCCATGACGGTTTTGAGTGCGCTCGCTTATATTATTTTTAGTGTAATAACAGATGTTCTCTATACGATCGTTGATCCGAGAGTAAGGTTAAAGTAGGAAGCGATGAAGAACGAAGCACAAAAATCAAAGTCACTGTGGTACCACGCTTGGGAGTCATTGGTTTCGGATAAAATGGCCGTGACCTGTCTTATTATAGTCTTGGCCTATTTTCTCTTAGCGATACTATCATCTCTAGGCTTAGTAGCTTCAGACTATGCCAAAGAAATTGGACCTTCCTACGCGCCACCATCGAGTGAATACTTATTTGGGCTAGATATTTTTGGGCGCAGTGTTCTGGCCAAAACAATTAAAGGCACCGAAGTTGCCATGTCTGTCGGTCTGGTAACTGGAATTATCTCTATGATTATCGGAGTTTTTCTAGGTGCGGTTGCAGGATACTTTGGTGGTAAAATTGATGAAGTTATAGTTTGGTTTTATACAACATTTAATTCAATCCCTTATATAATGCTCTTAGTCGCGATTACTTTTATTCTTGGTAAGGGTATCTTGGCCGTTTATCTGGCACTTGGCTTAACGAGCTGGGTAGGGCTATGCCGACTGATAAGAGGTGAGTTCATTCGTCACAAGGATAGGGAATATGTTCAAGCAGCTGCTGCCATTGGTGGCGGAGACTTCCGCAAGATCTTTAAACATATTCTGCCAAATGTCCTTCATATTGTTATCATTAATTTCTCACTGCAGTTTCAAGTTGCCATTAAGTCAGAAGTTATTCTTTCCTACTTAGGGCTTGGTGTTCAAGGGCGACCAAGTTGGGGCACAATGATTAACGATGCAAAGCTTGAGCTTGCTCGAGGAAACTGGTGGCAGCTGGCAGCTGCAACAGCTGCCATGATGGTAGTTGTATTAGCATTTAATATCTTAGGGGATGCATTAAGAGATGCCTTAGACCCTAAGCTAAAAGGTAAATAAAGAGGAACTTATGACTGAGAAAATTCTCGAAGTTAAAGACCTAGTTGTCGAATTTAAAACTGACAGAGGTAAAATTACTGCAGTTAATGGCGTAAATTTTGAGGTTTTCAAAGGGAAAACACTTGGGATTGTTGGTGAGTCCGGTTCAGGAAAATCTGTTACCGCCCTGTCTATCATGAGACTGATCCCCAGCCCTCCAGGGAATGTTGCTGGAGGAACAATCTCTTATAGAGGAAAGAATGTTTTAGACATACCTTTGGATCAAATGAGAACGATTCGTGGGAATGAAATAGCGATGATTTTTCAAGAGCCAATGACGTCTCTTAACCCTGTCTTTACAGTGGGAAATCAAATCGAGGAAGTGCTCGAACTTCATCAGCCAGAACTTGATCGCGATCAGCGTAAAGAAAAGGCAATAGAAATGCTTCGCCTTGTAGGGATACCATCTCCTGAGAATAGAGTTGGAGAATATCCCCATCAGCTATCAGGAGGAATGAGGCAGAGAGTGATGATTGCAATGTCTCTTGCCTGTGAGCCAGATATTCTTATTGCTGATGAGCCCACAACTGCACTCGATGTTACAATTCAAGCCCAAATTCTTGAACTGATGAATAAGCTTCAAAGAGAAATGGGCATGGGGATTGTGATGATTACCCATGATCTTGGAGTTGTTGCTGAGACTTGTGATGATGTTGCTGTAATGTATTGTGGACAAATCGTAGAGCAGTCAGATGTGAAGACTCTTTTTAATAATCCAAAGCATCCTTACACAAAAGGTTTAATTGATTCGATTCCTTCATTTGATTCAACTACCGGTGGTGCTAAGGGCCGTCTCCCAACAATTGAAGGAATGGTACCCTCCTTATTTGATCTGCCTGAAGGTTGTAATTTTCAAAATAGATGTAAATCAGTTACTGAGAAATGTAGAGGCCCCCATGGTGAGCCGAAGCTTACTGAGATAAATCCTGGCGAATTTGTCCGTTGTTTTCACCCGTTAAGTTAAAGGTTTTTTATGAGCGAATATCTTTTAGAAGTTAATAATCTACAAAAAAAATTCCCAATTAAGGGAGGGCTTTTAGGTAGAGAAATAGGCGCAGTGAATGCTGTGAATGATGTCTCTTTCAAAATTAAGAAAGGGGAAACTCTTGGACTCGTAG
>CALHBL010000346.1 GCA_937930825.1 uncultured Bacteriovoracaceae bacterium | reverse complement strand
AGTTAAATAGAGGGGTTGAGTCAAGGCCTAATAAGAGACCTACAACAGCAGACTTGAGAGAGTCTGGTGCAATTGAGCAGGATGCGGATATTGTAATGTTTGTTTACCGTGATGAAGTCTATAACCCTGACACTAAAGAGCCAGGTATTGCAGAGGTTATTGTCGGCAAGAATCGTGGCGGCGAAACAGGCACCGCAAAGCTAGCATGGGTTGGCTCTTATACTAGTTTTGAAAACCTTACCTTTCAGGGTGATGGTAACTAATTCACACGATTCACTTATATTTATAGGGTCTATAAAAGGCACTCTCTACGAGTTCACTGGTGTCGTTCAAGCCTACTCATACACTCGGGATTTCACAAAGAATCTTTTAACGAGAAAGGAAGAGGCCGGTGGTCTAAATGACTTAAAGGCCGAACTTGAGTTTATTTCAATTGACTCTCACTTTGACTCCAATAAAGTATCATCAAAGATTTTTCATCTCTTCTATGAGCTTGGGCCTGCATTAGAGAAGAGATTAGCTATAGAGCGACACGACTCAGATATCCTTGGGATTTTTTTAGAATTTTCAAGTAAGAAGCTTTTTAAACCATTAATGGGAATTCAAAATATAGATGTTAGAGGTATCGAAGGCCCTTCTAGACAAGAGTACGAAGAAACTTTTGCAAGAGGCTTAGCTCATATTAAAAGGGGGGACTGTTATCAATACAACTTAACCTATCCCTTCAAAATTCACTTTTCAAAAACTTCTCTTAGAGATTTTGTATCCCATTGCTGGAGCAAGAAGAGCTCTGTTGGAAAGTTCTCTAGTGTTACAAAGCTTCCTGGTTCTGATCAGGCCTTCTTTAGTAATAGTCCTGAATGCCTTTTTAATATTAGAAAGACTGAAGGAAGGCTTATGTTAGAAAGTCTTCCCATAAAAGGGACACAGGACCTTGGTGAGAGAACTGCTGATGAGGCTTGGGAGCTGCTTGCTAGCAGTGAAAAGGATGAGTCAGAATTATTTATGATCACAGACTTGATGAGAAATGACTTGAGTAAGCTTACTGGAAAATGGGCAAAGGTGATCGCAAGAAAAGAGAGGATGGTTGTTCCGGGTCTTGTGCATAGTTATTCGCACCTTCAATCTGAGCTTCCTGATGGCAAAACCCTACTTGACGTTGTTGAGTGTCTCTTTCCAGGAGGCTCTATTACTGGCGCTCCTAAGCTCAGGGTTATGGAGATTATTAGCGATCTTGAGAAGGTTCCCAGAGGCTTCTATTGTGGCTCTACTATTATCCTCTCAAGTGATAATTTAAGTGCAAGCATCAATATCCGCTCAGGGTCTCTTGATTGTGAGAATGGGCTGATGGAGTATCACTCGGGAGGAGGAATTACTTTTTCCAGTGATTTAGCGCTGGAATATCAGGAAATGTTGGACAAAGTCCAAAGTTTCTCTAGGGTTGTAGATGCGCGTCATTAATAAAACTCAGTAAATTCAGACACTTATTGCTCTAATAAACTCTTACATTGTCGTCTTATAGTTGACATAAAATTTTGCTTGTCAGTATCATTAATTAATGCACAAGGATAGGTGCATTTGTTCTTTCTCACTGCTTTAAATCTTAACTGAGTAGTGCAGGCCGCTTGAGGATGAACAAGGGAATAAACACAAAGGAGTGTGTTATGAGTACTAGTGTTGAAGGAGTTAATACTGAAAAAATGAGAGAGGGGAAAGTTAACCTCTCTTCATTATCTAAAATGGTTGGCTTTCCTCTTGATTTTATAAAATCAGAGCTGCTTGTTGAGAATAACGAAATGACTTTGTCAGACTTGAGAAGTTCAATGACCACTTACTTAGAGAAGGTAAATGTAGAGATAGATAGCTTAAAATAAAGAATATAATTACTTCGCTGTTCAGGATGGACTATGGAATAAAAGAGCCCACTTAAATGTTTGTCACATTTAAGTGGGTTTTTGTCATTTGGAGTAAAGGTTAGCCGATGAAGATATTAAATAAGAATGAAGCTGGTTTTTCCTTAGTCTGAGTTATAATCGCTGATGGTTTGTTAGGTTTATTCGCCGTTGGTGTCATGAGATTGAGCGAAACATCTAATAGCTTACATTCCTCACTAGTCGGTTCTATCGATGAGACAGAAGTCATGAGAATGCTCAATAATATAATCTCTAAAGAAGTTTGGAAAAATAAGCTTTAATAGTATTAAACTTATTTTTCCCGATTCTCCAGGTGCTAATGATTCTCCGGAAGCCAATCATACCGACTTTGGAACACTCTTGGTTAACTTTGGAAAAGTGTCATCTGGAAAAGTCAGAACAAAAGAGATATCAATGCACCTCATGGTTTCACTCAGTACTGATTCTTCTGGGGAAACAACAATCTTAGGTTGTAGAGATTATAATAATATGAAGCTGGTCGAAATGGCCTACCTCATTGGTTCTCTCTATTTTAACACTTCAAATAACGCGAACCCTTCAATGATTTTAGGGTTTGGAACCTGGGTCAGGTATGCTCAGGGGAGGGCCCTGGTTGGAATTCAAAGTAGTGATGCCGATTTTTCATAACTAGGTCACACTGGTGGATCTAAATCTCACACTTTGACAACTTCCGAAATTCCAAGTCATAAGCATGAATTTAACGATGCTAATCAAGCGGCCAGTAGTTCTGGAAATGAAGGGGATTACGTAGATGGATCAATTTTAGTAGGTACCGGTCATAATCCTGAAACGACTAGCACTGGAGGTGACCTACCCCATAACAACTTACGGCCTTATATTGTACTCAGCATTTGGAGAAGGACTCACTAATTACAGTGAGATCAAGTCAGCTATTGATCATTCCTTTGGTTCACTTTCATAGATGTGCTGGGTAATTCTTTCCGCTTTATGTGAATTCGAGAGTTTTAGCTCACAATTTTTCAGTTTTATTCTTAAGCCTCCGATAATTCGTTACAGTTAAAATACTTTTCAAGGAAGAAGTTATGGATATTGCAACGGTCATTGGAGTGGTCCTTGCTTTCGGCGCTATTATCGGCTCAATTTTGAGTGGTGGTGATATTGTTGCCTTCATCGATGTGCCCTCAGTGCTAGTGGTTGGACTGGGAGTGATTGGCTCTACTTTTATCAAGTGGCCAATGGAGACAGTGAAGACAGTTGTAAGCGTTGGGATGAAGACTCTCTTTTTTACACCTGCAGACCCTAAAGAAACAATAGATGAGATTGGTAAGCTTGCTGAGATAGCGAGAAGAGAATCCGTTTTTGCCTTAGAAAAACAACCAATCGATGATCCCTTTATGAAAAAAGCAATGACTCTAGCGGCAGATAATCGTCCACCAGAGATAATAAGTTCTATTTTGCAACTTGAAATAGATTCTATGGAAGATCGGCATAAAACAGGAGCTGAATTATTCTCTGGTATCGCTGAAGATGGTCCTGCCTTCGGAATGGTCGGGACACTTATTGGGCTGGTTATCATGCTAGGTAACCTCTCTGATCAGGCCGCAATTGGTCCGGCCATGGCGGTTGCACTTCTAACTACATTCTATGGTGCTGTATTGGCCAATGCTCTTTGCAATCCAATGAAGAATAAGTTAGCCGTTCGCTCACAAGCAGAAATAACAAAGATGAGTATTATAATAGCGGGAACTCTTGGCATTGTTGCAGGTGAGAACCCAAGACTAATTAAAGATAAATTAAATTGCTTTCTTCCACCAGATCAACGTGAAGTTGATGATGGTGGCGGTGAGGAATAAGGAGTAGGTTATGGCAGAGGAAGCTGAAGATGCTGGCGCTGCGGCCGCTGGTGGTGGAGCAGTCGAAGAACCTGCGGTAAAGTGCGAGGAATGTGTTCCTGGTCTTCCGGCATGGATGGCGACATTCTCCGACCTGGTGACCTTGCTTTTGACTTTCTTTGTGCTCTTGCTTTCCTTTGCAAAGTCAGAGTCAGCAAAGTACGAAGCGGCGCTAGGGTCAATTAGAAATGCCTTTGGAGGAAATGTCCTTAAGCATGGAGAGGTTATTCAAAGGGGTAAGTCTCCTGACGATTCTCCCACAATGCTGGAATCACAAGAACCTATAAAGCCCTTTCCGATAGACTTCCTAACGATGGAAGGGATTTTAGATAAGCACGAAATGAATAGGGAGTCTGATGAGACTCTTAAGCAAGCGCGGCAGAGTCTCTCTGAATTTAAACTAGATGGAAATGCTGATGTTTACGAGATGAGTGAAGGAATAAAAGTTGTTATTAAAGACAAGATTTACTTTGAAGAGGGAAGTGTTGAAATTAAAGATCTTAATATAGAAGTCTATAAAAAGATCTTAAAGTTAATGGCAACCAATAAATGGACTATCTTTGTTATGGGTCATGCTAGTCGCGGAGAAGTTGGTGCAGGTGGTCTGGATGCCTTTGACCTTTCTGCTAAGAGAGCATCTGCTGCAGCTAGAAGCTTAAGAACACGAGGTGTTCCTGCAGAGAAGGTGACGACTATGTTCTTTGGTGATACAAGGCCTGATAAGATCCTTGGAAATAAGAAAGCTCTTGACCCTGCAAAGAATAGACGTGTAGAGTTCATGATTCGCAAAAGAGATGTTTCCACTTTAGGTCACAAGGTTGAATCAAAGTAACTAGGCCGCTCTGATGAGGAATTCAAGTCTTTTGGAGAGTTTTCAATACTTGAAAACTCAAACAGGAGGACTTTAGATGTCAGAAATTAGTTGGGTAGGGGAAGAGGTCAGTATCGAAGAGGCCCTCGCTCACCTCAATCTTTCTAAGAGTCAGATTAAAAAGTGTGGTCTAACCAAGAAGCAGCGTCTTAAGCGCATTAAGAAACATTCTATTCTTGAGATTCCTAAAGCTTTATTCAATCGCTTTGAAGCTTATCCTGTTTTTGGAGATAGTGAGCGAAGACCAGTAGTAATCGCTAAAGAAGATGAGTTCTTGGCCGTAAGTAAGCCTTCCTATGTTCACTCCCATCCTCTGAGTTATTTTGAAAAAGATAATATTATAAGTTTTTTAAAAGAAGAGAGTTACTTCTCTTTCCTAAGTCCATTTAAAGAAGCTACTTTTGATCGTGGTCTACTCTATCGTTTAGACTATGAAACATCAGGACTAACCTTATTCACTAATAGCACAGACTTTTTGAGTAAAGTGCGATCTAAGTGTATTACTCCAGAGCTAAAGTTATATCAGGCGGTAGTAGAGGGCGACTATGATGGAGAACCCTTTTTGACTAATAGGTTAACGAGGGCAGGCAAAAAGGTATATGCTGATGAGCAAGGCACTGAGGCGCAAGTAGGCGTTAAGAAAGTTGCCTATAATAGTGAGCTGGGCTTAAGCTTGCTGGAAGTTAGTTTACAAGAAGGTCTTAGGCATCAAATCAGGGCGCAGCTATCAATTGCTGGATTCCCCATAATGGGTGATATTCTCTATGGAGCTAGGCCAAGTGAGAATGGCTTTGGGCTCCACTGCTATGAGTATCGAATAAAATCAAAGAAGTTTAATGACAATAGTTTTAGCTCACTTAAATTATTTAGTCTTTAAGTGGAGTCTCTTTGACTTGAACTGTAACCTTTAAGTGTTCTGCTATAAGTTGTTGTGAAGTAAGGGTCTGAAGTTTGACGAGAAAGCGGCCCTCAGTAAGAGCATCTATTCGCATCTTAGGATGATTTAATCTAAAACGAACCATATTTGTTCTTTCTAAATTATCAGAGGGTGAGTTCTTCGCCGTTAATATCATGTTATTCGCTAAAGTCTTATAGAGGAGGGCCTTCAATGCCTTGGCATGAGGTGGAGATGACTTGTCTGCGGCCATATTCATATTAACGGAGAGGTTATTAAAGGTGTTCCCCTCGCACTTGGTCTTCCAGCTGGAGGGAATTCTGCGGTCTAGCTTAACTGTGACGGCCTTACAGCTACTAGGCATTAGTTTTCTTCTTCTAGAGGAGAACCAGTCGTATTTACTATTCATTTGAAAGAGAAAGATAACCATAAAGAGAATACCAATGGCGAGAATAGGGTTTTTCATTAATGATTTTAAGGGCATATGAGTATTATGCCTTTTTCTTCCAAAAAAAGCACTAAAGTCTGAGGCGTGATTACCCGATAGGTTTGGTATGGTACTTGGCTAGCTTTAAGACCATTAAAGTTTAGCAACTCACTGAATTTAAAAGGAAGGCCGCATGTCCATATCCAATAAGATTTTGAATGACAAATTTTGGAATATATTGGCAACGATAGAAAGCCTAGAGCAGGATGTCTCTTTTGAAGAGTTGACTTGTCACTCTGAAGAGGTTGTTGAAGATTCTGATATTTTGGAAGTTGTTTCTTTCTTAAGGAAGTTTAATTATCCGATCTCAACAACAAAGAAAGACGGAAGGTCTTGGCTATGCTTTGATGATGAGAAGCCTCGTATGGTCTTAGATTTGAGTTTAGGTGAGTGGATAGCGCTGCAGAGTCATTTTCCACTATTAGATGCTTATAAAGGCAAAGCTATTTATAACTCTTTAGCGGTAGGTCTCAATAGAGTTGAAAGTAGTAATCCTGATAAAGATCTCTATAGAGTGTTAGAAGAAGAATCCCATTTGAAGTTAAAGGTGTGTGATATGGATACTGATAGAGAAGCTGTTCTAAGAGCAATAGATAAGGCGGGGTTATATAGTGACCTTCTACTTATAGGCTGTGGAGGCAGCGAACTTTCAGAAGTTTTTGTTCACAAGGTTGTATTCTTAGATGGTGTACTTTCCCTCATAGGTGAAGATACTAAAGACAGATGTCTTCTGTGTATAGATTTTGATGAAATTGAATCTGTAAAAATTATTGATAATAGTAATTATAGACCAAACTTTGCTGGAGTAGAGATTGATGATTTCGTTCTAGCAATTCGCTCTATTACTGGTAATGAAGAACGACTTGTGCTGCGAATTTCTTCACCAGAAAAAGTAAACCTAAAACCCGAATTTCATTTTTTAGGAAACCCCTATGTTACGACTAATACAGATGGGGAGTTTATTTGGGCAGCTTCAGTAGAGGTCTCTGACGAGCTCTTTGGGTGGTTGGCCTCAATCGAAGAAGAGAGTGAAATTCTTGATCCCTATGAGCTGCGTAAAGAGTTTGAAAACTATAAACAAATGCAACTCGCTGTAGTTCCTAATAAGAAGGCCTCTTAGCAGGCGATTTTTGAATATAGTCATACAGTTTCCAGTAGCGGTATGCACCACGCTCAATCACCACTTTAAGTATCTTGAAGGCCTAAAGCTTTTCTAGGTTTTCCTAATGTAAAAGCTTGAACACTTAAGTATAATAAAGACTGTTAAAAAAACATTAGGTCTTTATGGGCAACAAAAACTTCTTTCTTATTTCCTTTATTCCTGCGATCGCCTACTGGTACTTAGAGGAGAATTATTCAATTCGTATCGCCATTACTGGCGGACTCATCCTCTCTGTAATAGAAATTATCGCTGAGAAATATTTTACAAAGCATGTTCACACTCTTTCAAAATTTAACTTCTATCTTATTCTAGTTTTAGGCTCACTAAGTTTATTGGGTG
>CALHBL010000345.1 GCA_937930825.1 uncultured Bacteriovoracaceae bacterium | reverse complement strand
AGGTTAAATGATGTCTTGTTAGTAGATTGGGTTTTAACTATGACCCAAAGACCAGTAGAGGATTCAGTATTTATTGAGCATGTGTTTATGTCAAGTATACGAAACCCTAACTCTACTAACTGCTGTGTGAGTTGATCAAATGACTTTTCTCGATAGCCGGTTCTTCGAGTTGGGGGGGCAGGGATAAAGTAGGTAAAAGTCTGTATTTTCTTATACCTAAAGCGATTAATTATCTTTGAAATCATAAGTCTTCCTTTGGGTTATTTTAACAAGAGTCCTGAGAATAAGAGAGTCATTGTATGAGGTAGGCATAAAATTCTTGGGAAATATGTGCCCAATATATTTTTTGCTTTGTGCCGTAAAGAAAAGGGTTATAATGAATATGTAAGTAACAGGATGTGACTTACTACTGGCAGGAAGCCAAAAGAGAGGGGCCTTTGCAGGGGGCCCCTTTTTTATTCCCTCAAATTGAATCTTCGCCACCATTCTTTAAATCTTTGCGAGTATCTTAACTTGGCAGCTTACAATCTGCTTCAGATACACCTTCTGCTAAATTGATAATTTCAAAGCTATTGCCTCTGGGTTTAAAATGCCCGTGGTCTGTAATGACTTGAGTGCAAACTCCTGCTCCAGTGAGGGGAAGTTGGGTTTTAGCAACAAGCTTTGGTAATCCGGCCTTAGTGAAATGAGACATAAGGACAATGACTTCTTTAGCACCATTGACCAGATCCATTGCTCCGCCCATCCCTGTAATCTTCTTTCCTGGAATCATCCAATTTGCTAGATTACCGGCCAGGTCAACTTCCATACCGCCCAAAACACAGAAGTCTATATGGCCTCCTCTAATCATGCCAAAGCTCAATGAGGAGTCAAAGAATGAAGCACCAGCAACGGTACTGATTGTTTCTTTTCCCGCATTGATTAGCGTTGGGCTCACTTCATCTGGGTGGGGGCTATCACCTACACCAAGCACGCCATTTTCTGAATGAATCATGATATGGGAATCTTGAGAGATATAATTTGCTATAAGTGAGGGAAGACCAATGCCTAGGTTTAAAGATGAATCTTTAGGGATAAGACCTGCTACATAGGCCGCCATTTCTTGTTTTGACCAGCTCACTTTTGCTCCGATGTTTTTAGAAATTCAATATCGTTCTTATAGTTTTCTCCGCGGTAAATACGTTGAACGAAGAGACCTGGGAGGTGAATATCTTCCGGGCAAATTTGTCCAAGCTCTACAATTTCTTCTACTTCCACAATAGTCGTCTTAGCGGCCATGGCCATGAGGGGAGAAAAGTTGCGGGCCGTTTCTTTGAACCATAGGTTTCCGTAAGGGTCTGCTTTTTGGGCCTTGATAATAGCAAAATCGGCGTGGAGGGCCTCTTCTAAAATACAGGGGCGATCAAACTCTTTAACTTCTTTATTCTCGGCGACCAGAGTTCCAAAGCCCGTCGGAGTATAGAAGGCCCTTATGCCAAGGCCCGCAGCTCTGATCCTTTCACTGAAGGTTCCTTGAGGCACAAGATCGATCTCTATTTCCTTATCGAGGTAGCGGGTCTCTAGGTCCGGATTTCCGCCGATATAGGAACAGATCGCCTTGGCGATCTTACCTTGCTTTAAAATGGCCACTAAACCTCTTCCGGAATTGCCAATATTATTGGAGATAAGAGTAAGGTTCTCTATATCCATCTGCGAGAGTTGTTCAATAGATTTTTCAGGAATACCACAAAGGCCGAAACCTCCTGACATTATTGTTGAGCCTGACTTGATATCAAAGAGTGCTTCTTTAGCACTGGTAAAAACTTTCTTATTCACTCTCTCTCCTCAAGTATCTGAGTTACTTTTTTCAAACCTTTTTTCAAAAGTGCTGATTGAATCACCAATGAAGGAGCAACTATCGCACTCCCATTTTGAACAGCAACAAAGAGGTCTTTTTCTAAAAAGTCGACTAACTTAAAACTTCTCTTAGGCACTATCGCCATGAGCATACCAATTCTTCTGATCTGTTCTACTGACTTATGCTCTTGCATCTTCTTTGCGAAGAGCTCCATTGTATGAATATTTCTCTCAAGCTTTTTTTGAAAGCTTGTTTGCTCACTAATTTTTAAGACTGCTGCCAATGCCGCAAGACCTATGGGGTGAGCATAGTTTGTCAGGCCACAGGATAAGGTATTCTTATCGTAATACCCTGCGATCTCTTCTGAGACGAGAGTGGCCCCAAGAGGGAAGTAGCCACCAGTCAGTGCTTTTGCAAGGCATATAAAATCTGGTTTAAGATTCTTATAATTTTGAAAGCCAAAGAAAGGCCCTGTTCTATGGGCGCCGCAGACAACTTCATCTAAGATAAGGAGGATGTCATACTGCTTGCAAAGCTTTTTAATTCTTACATACCACTTAGCACTAGGGATTATGACTCCATTGCCTCCAGTAATTGTTTCTAGGCATATGGCCGCTATTCCCTTCTTTTGATTCTTTACAATAATGGCCTCAAGCTCTTTCGCTTCTGGATCCTCTGTTGGCCCAGGAATACGGATAGAGTAATGAGAGAGGCTGAGATGATTCTTATTCCTCCAATCCCCTGTAACGCTAAGTGCGCCCAGGCTTGACCCATGATAGGAGTTCTGCTGGCAAAGAACGTAGCGCTTAGCACTTATTTGTCTGGCCATCTTAAGAGCATTTTCAATGCTCTCGCTTCCGGATTGAGTGAAGAAGACGCGGTATTCTCTTTTACTTTCCTTTGCAGATGCAAGCATGGCCAGGTCATGGGCGACCTTTTCTTTTAGTTTAAATATATTCTTTGGTGAGGCCAAGCTAAAGGCCATCATTTGCTTACTCATCGCCTTTATAATGGCCTTATTCTTAAGCCCAAAACTTGCTTGATAGCTTAGGGAAGACATGTCGATAAGACTTCTGCCTTCAGAGCACAAGCTAAAGTCGTCTACTGAATCCAGTGGCAACTTGAAGGCACTATCTTGGGCGGTCCAAGTGAAGAAGAAGGGAGAAGTACTCAAAGTTTTAACTTCCTGGAGATATACATCTGCTCATCTTTTGGGCAGCATCTCCAAAGAAAGAACTCCTTATCCCTGTGGTTGAAAACGGCCCCACCACAAGTGGTAGAAGGGTCAGTCGCGTTGGACTGGAAGTGAGAGCATAGAGACTTTGGGTAGCTATCGTGATTTTGTAAAACGCTAATAACATCCTCAGTTGAACTGAGCTGTGAAGCCTTTTCTGCGATGAGCTCAAATCTATTTAAGCTAGTCGAATTTAAGGCCAGAGGAACTTCTTCTTTGATGGCCTCGCTATTGAGGCAGTGATTTGTATGATAGATGACTTGCGTCTCTTTAGTATCGGCCTTGTTGGGATTGATTTCTCCCGAGAGCTTTTGAAAAGTAGCACCAATTTCCCAATTTTCCCAAATCGTACCATCAGAGATGAGGTAATTATGGCCAGAGGTAACTGGCGTGGCCAGTAACTTACTTCGTAGTGTTGTGAGATCACTCGTTTCAAGAAGGGATCTAATTAAGGCCGGCCAAATGACGCCAGTTTTAGCTTTTTGAGTATTTAAGTTATTGACCCCAACAAATAGAGAAGAGCTATTGGCACCCATCATTCCGAGGCAGCCGACTAGAGAGAATGCCTGCCATTGTCCTTCGACTCCCATGGTGCAAACATAGTTCTTAGCAGAGCTATGCATATCCCATGTCTGTCCCGAGGTTGCGGTATTCTTGCTAAGTCCAAGAGTCGTACAGCCTTCATCGGGAAGTTGAATGTCACGAAAGTCAGTATAGTTATTGAGTATCACAATGTCTTCAATTGTAGTTTTACTGGACTCTCTTATGGCCTCAAGTTCACTCCACTGGGCGGGAAATATCTTCTTGGTTATTTCGTACTGCTCACCTGCAAGCTCAGCTAGGGGAGCACCTAAATGTGGGCTCTTTGCCAACATCAGCTCTCTTCTTATTCCGCACAGCTCTTTGATCGCTTCAGCGTAACTCTCGCCATGCTGATGGCCCCTCTGAGTCGGGGTAGAGTCAGGCGTAAAGCTCAGGTGAGGAAATTTTTGATCAGAGTCCAAGTGAAAACCCTCCAGCTTTAAGATACCTCTTCATGGCGCTATAAGTAGGATCTATAAAGTACTGCCCCGATTTCTTGCTGAAATTTTGAGTAACACTATTTGAGACAGGGCCAGTGAAATAACCTCTCCCTTTATTCACAACTAATTCTTCTAGGGGGAAATTTGATAATTCTTTTTGCACCTTTGTGCTAAATTCTTTTCGAGTGGCAAGAAAATCATCTTTATTGGCCATTACTTCCTTCATTCCTTTATGAAAAGTAGCGAAAGCATGCTCATCTCCATCCCAAGTAGAAATCATCATAAGTGGTTTTGAAATAAAGAGTCTCTCTTCGACAAAGACAATGGCCGCTTGGCCCCCAAGAAAAGAAAAGCCAGCATGGGGAGCTATACTGCTATCATTTGAAGCGAAATAATTATCATCACTATAACTAAATTCCTTTGAAGCCGTTTCATTGTAAACGAGGAAAGTATCGTGCTTACTACAGAGCTTCTTAAGTTCTACTAAGAAGGCCTTTGGCGTTTCAGCGTAGCTCATCTGCGTGATGGGCTCTAGCCAGATAGAGATAATTTCCCCGGTTTTAATACGGTCTTCTATTTCAGCTAAGAGTGCCGTCATATTACTTGGTGTGGGGTGAGCTAGTCTCTCAACTGGAAAGTAATTCTCTGTACACTGCTGAGAAAGACTTCTTGAGAGAAAACTTCCTTCGCCAAAGTAGTGACCTTCAAAGGTGAGAAACTTCTTGGAGGAGTCAAACTTCTCTTTGAAGTTATAGAGAATTGATTTGGCCACTTTATCCACGCATTCAGATTGCCCTGAAGCGGTATAGCCGTGTCTTAAATCTGTCTGTACCGCAGAGAGAACACCTTTAACATGACCTAAGAAACGGTGACTAACAAAGTTGGACAAGCATACTTTATTCGAGAG
>CALHBL010000344.1 GCA_937930825.1 uncultured Bacteriovoracaceae bacterium | reverse complement strand
TCATACATTACATCCAGCATGGTTTGCTCTAGGATGGCCCTCAAGCCCCTAGCACCTGTTTTCTTCTTGATAGCTATTTTTGCTACTTCAATAAGAGCATCAGATTCAAACTCAACTAATATACCATCCATTTCAAAAAGCTTTTGATATTGCTTTGTAATAGCATTCTTTGGTTCAGTTAAAATTCTAACAAGAGCTTCTTCATCAAGTTCTTGAAGAAGTGCATTGACTGGAAGACGACCAATGAACTCAGGAATTAACCCAAACTTAGAGAGGTCTTCTGCTTCTATGCCACCTAGCTTTTCCACAACAGACTGCTCAGATTCTTCAGCTTTGGCCGTTAAACCTAGAGGCCTCTTAGTCATTCTCTTTTCAATGATTTTCTCAAGTCCAACAAAAGCTCCAGCGACAACAAAGAGTATATTCTTTGTGTTCACTTGAATGAATTCTTGCTGAGGATGTTTTCGCCCACCTTTTGGAGGTACTGAAGCAACTGTCCCTTCTACAAGCTTTAATAAAGCTTGCTGAACACCCTCACCAGATACATCTCTTGTTATTGATGGGTTTTCTGATTTTCGAGCAATTTTATCGATCTCATCAATGTAGACAATCCCACGCTCTGCTCTTTCAACATCATAGTCACAAGCTTGGAGAAGGTTAAGAATGATATTCTCAACATCTTCACCTACATAGCCAGCTTCAGTAAGAGAAGTAGCATCTGCAATTGCAAAAGGAACATTTAAATACTTTGCAAGTGACTGAGCAATTAGAGTCTTACCAGAGCCTGTAGGCCCAGCGAGAAGAATATTAGATTTGGCCAACTCGACCTCATCTTTTCCACCCTTTCCACCATGAGAGATTCTCTTGTAGTGATTATGAACAGCAACAGAGATAATTTTCTTAGCTCTATCTTGTCCAATTACATACTGATCTAAGTGCGCCTTAATTTCATGAGGCTTAGGAACATTATCAAGACTTGCTTTAGACGTAGTCTTTAGTGAGTCTTCAAAGATAATATCATTACAAAGTTCAATACATTCATCACATATATAGACCCCAGGGCCTGCGATGAGCTTCTTAACTTCTTTTTGACTCTTTCCACAAAAGTTGCAGTGAAGAGTTGAATTGTAACTGCCTTTTTCTTTGGCCATTTTTATTCCTTACGTTCTTATGAACTTTTATCTATTTAATCTCAATTTACTTCTCTACTTTAACTTTACCTTTTGGGCTTATCACTTGATCAATCAGTCCCATTTCAACGGCCTTAACTGGGTCGAGGTAATTATCTCTATCAGTCCATTCTTCTATTTGCTTCTTAGAAAGTTCATTGGGTGAATGCTTGATATAAATGCCATTGAGCTGATCTTTTAGAGTTTGGATTTCATTCGCTTGAATTTGAATATCAGAACACTGACCTCTAGCTCCACCTAATGGTTGGTGAATCATAATTCTTGAATGAGGAAGAGCATGGCGGTAACCAGCTTCTCCAGCACTAAGAAGAAGAGAGCCCATAGAAGCGGCCATCCCAACACAGTATGTGTAAACAGGGCAAGTTATATGTTGCATAATATCGTAGATACCTAACCCTGCATAAACAGAGCCTCCAGGGCTATTGATGTAGAAGTGAATAGGATCTTCTGGATTGTTCTGCTCCAAGAAGAGCATTTGAGCGATGAGTAAATTCGCTACAACATCATTAACTTGAGTTCCTAGAAAAACGATCCTATCGATTAAGAGCCTAGAGTAAATGTCGTACTGACGCTCACCCCTAGCAGTCTGCTCAATAACTATCGGATTAGGGATATGCATTGATGGGCCGTTAGAGTTACCAAATGAATCATTCATAATATTTCTCCTGTTTATACTTGCCAGCTTTTCTAGCCTTGCAAGAAAGTCCCCTCAAATGAGTGTCCTAAAATTATTGATTTCATTAACTCTTTTCGGGCGAGTGGGATCGCTTCTTTAGTCTTTAAGAATAAAAGTGAAGTCTGTTTTTTACAAGACCCTGCCCAACACAAAAGCCTAATGAATGAGGGTATTTACCGTATTTCTGATAAAAATAGATAAAATATATTTATAGGAAAATATGGCCTGCGGCATCTTGCCTTTGTCTATGCCTCACCCTATCGTAATTTCGATCTATTTGAGGCAGAATAAGCCCCGATTATTCAAATTTATCCTAGTTAATCACTTTTAATCAAAAGGAGAATCATTATGACTACTGAAACAAACCGTCCATGGACACTCGTTGGCAATAAGGCCCCAAACTTCAAAGGTAACGCTGTTGTTAATGGAGATATTAAAGAAATGTCTCTATCTGACTTTAAAGGAAAGTGGAAAGTACTCTTCTTCTACCCTTTAGATTTCACTTTTGTATGCCCAACTGAACTTGTTGCCTTTTCTGATAAAATGGAAATGTTTCAAAAGCTTGGTTGCGAAGTTATTGGCTGCTCAATTGACTCTGAGTTTTCTCACCTTAAGTGGACTCAAACACCAGTTAATGAAGGTGGAGTTGGCGAACTTAAATACCCTCTTCTTGCTGATGTTACTAAGAATATTGCTCGTGACTACGGATGTCTTCTTGACGATGCTGTAGCTTTTAGAGCGACTTACATTATTGATGATAATGATATTGTTCAGCATATGAGTATCAATAACCTCAGTGTGGGTCGAAATGTTGATGAATTTGCGCGTCTAGTAAGCGGTTATCAGTATTCTGCAAAGCACGGTGAAGTTTGTCCTGCTGGTTGGTCTGAAGGTAAAGATACAATGAAGCCTGATCCAAAAGGTTCTCAAGAGTACTTCAATAAGCTAAAATAAAGTTAATAATGGGCCTTACCTCTAAAGAGAGTTAAGGTCCTTTTCCGTAACAACGGTCGTAACTTTATGGAAGCTTTCCTAGAATTTGTTCAAACTAATGTCACCTATGCTCCTTATGCATATTTGGGTCTACTCCTTATAGCTGGCTTTAATATCCCCGTTAGTGAAGACCTCATGCTTCTCACGAGTGCCCTCATCGCCATTAAGAATCCTGAAATGAAGTATCAATTATTTGCAGGGGTATTTCTTGGCGCTTACCTCTCTGACTTGATCTGCTATGGCTTCATGGGGCGCTACCTTGGCCCGAAGATATTTAAGATTAAGTTCTTCTCTAAAATGATCAGCCAAGAGAAAATTGACCAGATTAACGCCTTCTATTCACGGTATGGAATGACCACTTTAATTATCGGCCGCTTCATTCCCTTCGGTGTACGCAATGCACTCTTTCTAACCGCTGGCCTTGGCCGCATGAATGCCATCAAATTTGCGATTGTGGACCTTATTGCCTGCACAATAAGCTGTACTTTCTTCTTCTGGCTCTACTACACCTATGGTGAAGCCGTTATAGATATTGTGAAAAAAGGAAACTTAATTCTCTTCACTATCGTAGCAGTCGCAGGAATAACCGGCTTTATAATGAAGAAACAGAGAAAGAAGTCCATTAATACGAAATTAAGTAAATAAATTTCAATTAGTTCTTTTCACAAAACATATCTTACTTTTACTTAACTCTTGTAAAGTCCCGTAATTATTAAAAAGTTTACGAGGCCTTCTTATTTACGACACACTCCATAAGTAAAAAGTTCATCTATAAAAACACTCTATTGAAAGATGGTGCTTAAGCTGTCAAAACACTTGAGCAGGAAATTTTTGTAAGGAAAAAAACAAAGTGAATACTGAAAATAAATCAGCTACGGTCATCAGTCTCTCTCAAGTCAAAGATGAACGAAATAAAGAAAGGGAGCAACGCTCTTTTCAACGCTACCTCAAGGTACTGAGTGTATCTGAACTCATTAATGAGACAACGACTCTCATTAAAGAGATTAATCAAACAGGCTCAAGCACAGAAGTAGTTGTTCATGCTAAAAGCTTATTGAAAGAGCTTGGGAATCGTTTTGAAAAATCTCAAGGACTCTCAGAAAGCTTCCTCGCAATGAGAAAGAAGTTAGAGAGTAAAATTAACGACGTTTACTAAGCTTTGTGTTCTATGTCGACTCTAGTGACTGATAATCATGAAGGGCCTTAAGCCTCATTTGAGCGATTTGCATCTCACTATCATAACCAAGTAAACCAGCAGTCTTTCTCAATAACTTATTTCTATCTGCCTTTTGCCCTCTGCCTTCAAAGAGACCTAGAAAATAAATTAAATTCTTTGCATACCGAGCAACATAGTCACTTATATACTCCTTGCACTTATCGCTTGAGCTTACAAATTCACATCCAATCTTTGTTACAAAAACTCTATCGACATCAGAAAAACCTTCAAATGAGCGAACAATTCTTGCCTTCATTCTTACGATCTTCTTTTCTAGGAAGAGAACCTTTAGTCCCAAGAGTACCTCAGGATGCAATAGAGAAAACTCAGGGTAGTCAATCAAGGGGAACATAAGAGGTATCGCTTTAATATCTGGCACACTAGGAAGATTCTCTAGGAGAAGACCTCCTTCAGAAATATTTAAAATACTACCCTTTAGAGCAAAGTCATCAACTAGGTACAGAGCGCTCGTCTTAAGAGGCGCTCTTAAATGGAGGCGCTTGAAATTAAAACTCATAGCAGCTTAGAAGCTGCCTCAGACAGAGCTGACCTCTCACCATCAGTTAATATAGTATGCCCAACAATGGCCTCTGATTTCATTCTCTCTAGTGAGTAAACTAACCCATTATTAACTTCATCAAGGTAGGGAGAATCAATTTGGTAGGGGTCTCCAGTAAGAACAATCTTAGTCCCCTCTCCGGCCCTAGTGATAATCGTCTTTACTTCATGGGGCGATAAGTTTTGAGCTTCATCAACAATAAGATACTGGCCAGGAATAGAGCGGCCTCGAATATAGGTTAAGGGTTCTATATGAAGTATTCCGTGATCAATAAGGTCCTCGTAACTAGCTGAACCGTCTGTGCGATACTGGCCAAAGAGGAAGTCCATATTATCAAAAATTGGCTGCATCCAAGGGCCCAGTTTTTCATTAACGTCACCAGGAAGGTAACCAAGGTCACGCCCCATTGGCTGTATAGGCCTAGAAACAAGTAATCGGCTATAGTTTTCGTCTCCAACAGTTTTCTCAAGTCCTGCTGCAATGGCCATTAGGGTCTTTCCTGTTCCTGCCTTACCAACGAGAGAAACAAGGTTAATCTCATCATTCATTAGAGAATCAAAAGCAAATTGCTGCTCAATATTCTTAGGGTAAATACCCCAAACCCCTTCTCTCATATTAATGAGGGGAACAATTCCATCCTTCTTTTGATCAAAGCGCCCTAAGACTCGGCGGCGATCATTTCCAGGCAGCTGCATAATAAAGTATTCATTGGGATTTACATTTTCTTGCCCTATATCTTTTAGAGGTAAGAAGCGCTCACTTTCAAAGAAACTTAAAAGAGACTCCTCCACTTCAACAGTCCTGTGACCCGAATAAAGTTCTTCAACAGTGACATCTTTCTTACCATAGTCTTCAGCTGGAATCCCTAGGACATCAGACTTCAAGCGAAGGTTAATATCCTTAGTAATTAAACAAGTGTTCTCACCTGCTTCCTTGGCGGCAATTGCAGCACCAAGAATAATATTGTCATTTATACTTAGGTCAATCTTACTAGAGCCACTCATCGTCGCCAAAGTATCTACCGTCAAATAGAGCTTACCTCCATTATCAAGATCAACTCCGGAAACCAGCGAGCCCCTACTTCTTAAATCATCAATGATTCGAGAAAAGTGTCTAGCGTTTCGCCCATTCTCATTCTGATCTTTTTTAAAGCGATCAACTTCTTCAATCACAACGAGAGGAATGATAATTTTATTAGCACCGAACTTATTTATGGCGTAGGGGTCAAAAAGAATTACGTTTGTATCTAGAATAAATGTCTTATCCAACAGGTTCCTCCATGATGATCCTTTGGTGTAGGTACTTCTAATTGTACGAAAACTAAACTATGTATGCAAAGTAAAGCGGACAATAGCGACTATTCAAACAGAAAGTATCAACTACTCTCCTCAAAGAATCACCTGCCTGAACTCCTCTCCAGCAGCGCTACATATCAATCTAACAAAAACTTGATAAGCAGCTCGACTGCTTCACTAAATGGACCCTTCTCGAGCACTAAACTCATTCTTGCGGTATTTTCTTGGCCGAACGCAATACCTGGCACAAGGGCCAAACCATGCTCTGAAAGGAGCTCTTCACAAATCGCAACTGACCTATCGCTTCCCGGTCCATTTTTAAACCTTTTCATTACAGGCGTTTGAGAAAAATCGAGGAGATAGTAGAAAGCAGAGACAGGCTGATACCAAATATGACCCATTTGATTTTCACTAAGAGCTGCCCCAAGAACTTCAGCATTTCCTCTTAAGTGTTTCTTAATAGGCTCAAGATAAGTCGGTGTTTGCCTGAAATCAAATTGGCAGAGCGCTCTTTGAACAAGAGAGTTAGCTCCTGAGGTTGTTTGCCCTTGAAGCTTATTAATAACTGCCGTGAGTTTCTTCGGGGCAATCGTAAAGCCTATTCGTAATCCCGTTGAAGCTAAAGTTTTAGAAATCCCATCAACTACCACTGTTCGCTCTAAGAGTTCAGGAGCATGCTGATAGAAATAAGTAGGCTTCGGGTCATAGAAGTAGAGTTGATAGTAAATCTCATCAGAGATAATGACTAACTTTGGGTACTTCTTCATAATCGCAGCAAAGCCTTTCATCCAGTCATCACTATAGTGAGTTCCACTGGGGTTATTTGGGCTATTAATAATCACGATCTTTGTTCTATCGGTTATTTTTCTCTCAAGTTCATCTAGGGAAGGGGTGAAAACATTAAAAGGAGTACTATTGACTACAACTGGTGTTCCACCACAGAATTTTATCATTTCAGGGTAGCTCACCCAGTAGGGACCAAAGATGATGACTTCATCATCTTGATCAACAAGGCAGCCAAGAATATTAGTGATGGCGTGCTTTCCCCCATTAGAAATAACAGCATCAAACTCTACTCCCTCTACAGCATCATTAAGAGAAACCCCTCTCGTCTCACAGAAGTTATCGATGACCTTCTTTCGAAGTTCAGGGAATCCGGCCACAGGGCTATATTGAAAGGATTTAATAAAATCACTTTCACTCCGAATCAAGTCAACAAAGGAGTTCATTGGTCTAAAGGGCAGCTGCCCAGCAGTTAAGTTATAGATCTTCTTTCCCTCAGCTGCCATTTGGGAGGCCTGTGCATTTAACTTAAGGGTTATACTCTCAGATATCCTCTGAACACGTGAACTCAACTCCATTAAAGAACTCCATCGCCTAAGGCATTTTTTAAATATTTTAATACTGCATCTGGTATAAACTCAGCTATATCACGGCCATTCTTATGTAATTCTTTTACAAGAGAAGAAGAAACGAAGTAGTGCTTTCCCCCAGTTGGTAAAAAGAAGGTATCAATCTCTTCGTAAAGGTGATTATTCATTGAGGCCATTTGAAATTCCATTTCAAAATCCCCAGTAGGCCTTAGCCCTCTCACAATAGCATTTATTTGGTGTTTCTTTGCATAATCGACAATCAAGCCATTCCAAGAATCAACCGAAGACCTCGGCTCACTACTCAAATGATCGGTAATCATCTCGACTCTCTGGGCTTGAGTAAAAAGAGACCTCTTAGCTGGAGAGACAGCAACAAGAATAATGACCTTATCAAAGACTCGCAATGCTCGCCTAAGGATATCATCATGACCATTTGTAAAGGGATCGAAAGTTCCTGGATAGATCGCCGTCTTCATAGAGCATCCTCAGCAAATTAGGTAAATTACAATACTATAGTAACCTGAGCATGGTTAATTGGTCATGGGAAAATGATAAAAAGTCTAATCAACGCTTGGCAAAAAGAGCTAAGTAAGAACCGCCCTGCTTAAAAATTTTAAAAGGCTCATGGCCCTCTTTCAACCAAAACTCTAGTTTTAGTCCCTTTTCTTTGTCAGACTCAATCCAAACTTGCTGAGAGTCATCTATTCTTTCTAATAAGCCAAGGCCAACTTTCTTATAAAGGTCATGGAATTCATAGGGAGGGTCTAAGAAGAAAATATCACTGCCATGTCCTATTGGGCCCACGGAAGCTAGTGAAGAGAACCATTTTTCGACTCTCTTTTGGCCAAGTGCAATTGGCCTCTCTTTTTCATCAGGCTCAAGGCCTTTCACCACTGCCTCAGTATTTCTTTTAAGGATTTTAAATACCTCTCTGTTGACTTCACTCAGGTTCACCCGCTGTGCACCTCTAGACCAAGCCTCTAGCCCTACAGAGCCAGTTCCTGCACAGAGATCCCAAAAGCAATAAGGACTAAAATCTTGAATGGAATCAAAAACTCTTCTTTTTAGAAGTACGGAAGTGGGGCGGATCAACTGCCCCTTAGGAACTAAGAGAGTACGGCCCTTGGCCATGCCCCCTAGTAATTTTATGCTCATTATAATTGCCCTACATTTTCTTAAGCTGCTTTCTTTCCTGATGTATTCTTTGTGGTTATAGGAACTGAGAACTTAACGCCTCCTTCCATATTAACTTCACAACCATCCTCAGAAAGTGTTAGCTCAACTCCTGCAACTGTGACAAGTAACTTTCCTTCCTTTACTTGTACCGCTGCATTAGATTCACCCACGAGAAAATCGAGGTTAAAATCCATATGACCTGCACCTGAGAACTGCATCTGCCCTGGCTTAGGGGAA
>CALHBL010000343.1 GCA_937930825.1 uncultured Bacteriovoracaceae bacterium | reverse complement strand
CAATTTGATGCAAAGAGTGAGTTTATAGAAGTTGGAAATAGTTCGGGTAGGAAAACTTTCGAATATACATACTTGGCACGGGCAAATCTTGTGATAGAGGAAAAAACTCTTCCACTCTCTTATTTTGATCCTGATACTAAGAGTTATGTTTCGGTCGATATTAAGTTGCCAAAGCTAGAGGTTGTAGGAGGAGCTAACTCATCTGGAATTGCTGCTAAACCAAAAGCTCCTTTCGAAACGATTGATACCGCCCTCTCAAAAGACTTGATGATGGAGGAGAAAGGACCGACTATCAGTGCTCCTCTCTTTTCAGCACATTGGCGTAGCTTGCCTGTAAAGTGGACAGTCTATCTTAATCTCATTGCTCTTATTGGATTTTTTATAATACTAACAGACTTTTTAATGAGAAAGATTAGGGGAATCAAAAGTAGAAATAATGCAAAAGAAATTATAGCTGCCCTAAATAAAAAAGGACTATCTTATGGTAAGTTGAGCCAGCTCATTTTTCTACTTGATAGTAAGTCTAAAAATAGGGGTGTAGAGCCTACAGAGATATTAAAAAATAGCAATATGCCTAAAAAAGATATTGATTATTTCTTAGAGACATTAAACTCACTTGAAAGAAAGAATTTTGGCTTAGATAAAGAAGCCGTCCAGAGAGTACATTTTAGGACTTCTTCATTCAAAGAAATAGAGAAGGTTATTGACCATGAAAGTATATGAAAGAATTAAAGACCTTCCCATAGATCTTGAGTTTGGATTAACTATTGGAAACTTTGATGGTTTTCATAGAGGCCATCAGGCCTTACTTCGTGATGTTAATAAAAAGTGTTCGTTAAAGGGCATAGAGATGGTTGTTATGAGTTTTGTACCTCATCCCATTGCGATCCTTAAGAATCAAAAATCATTTCTATTAAATACATATAGTGAAAGAAGGGACCTTCTTGCAGAGGATGGAGTTAAGTACTTAGTAGAAACTACTTTTACTCGAGACTTCAGTACACTCAGACCAACAGAGTTTTTAGACCAACATATTTTCAGTCACCAAGGTTTAAGGCTATTGCTCCTAGGATATGATTTTGCTTTTGGAGCTAATAAAGAAGGGAATCATAAATTTGTAAAAAATTACTGCGTTGATAAAGAAGTAGAGGTCATTACTCAAGAAAAATATACTAATAATGAAGAAGTTTATTCTTCTAGCTTAGCAAGAAAATTTCTCAAAGAGGGTGATACGCTTGAAGCGAAGAAAGTACTAGGCAGACCTTTCTTTATAAAAGGAAGGGTAATAAAAGGGGCTGGCCGTGGCCGGCAAATTGGCTTCCCTACTGCCAATATAGAAGTAGACTTTAATAGAATGGTTCCTTCCTTTGGTGTCTATGCAACCTTTTGTCGATATAGGGGAGGACTATATAAATCAATAACAAATATAGGCAGAAATCCAACTTTCAATACCGATGATGGTTTAAATATTGAGACGAATATATTTGATTTCAATGAAGATATATATGGAGAAGAAGTTCAAATACTATTTTCTAAGAAGATAAGAGATGAAAAAAAATTCCCTTCTGTAAATGAGCTAATTGAGCAAATTAGGCAAGATGTTGAAAAGAGAAAAGGCATGAATGATTAAACTGGCCTTAATAGGAAAAGGTATTTCTCATTCTCGGTCTCAGCAGATATATCAAGATCTCTTAGGCAGAGAGATTGACTATAGACTCTTAGATTTTGAAACAGCTGATGAGATTAAAAGTTTAGAAGGGATATTCTCTGACGGCTTAAATGGTATAAGCATCACTTATCCCTATAAACAGCATTTTTTAAATGAGGTGTACTTTGTTGATAGTAAAGTTGTGCAACTTGGAGCAATCAATTGTATAAGAAGGACTAAAGAAGGCTTTGAAGCAACAAATACTGACTTTTTAGCCGCAGGTTATTTACTTAGAAATCAATACTCTCATTTTAACTCCTTTTTAGTTCTTGGCTCAGGAAATATGGCAAGAGTGATAGAAGCTCAATTAATTGCAATGAATAAGACTTTTAAAAGGGTCTCAAGACGGACTGACGGAGATCTTAACCAAATTGATTATATAGAAATATTAAGAAACAATGTTGAGAGCACTTTGATTGTTAATTGCTGCTCACGAGAATTTGAATTTAGTGCAAAATTACCTCCTGCTACATTTTTTTGGGATATGAACTATAATATAGTTGAACATGAAAAATTAAAGAGTAGAGGAGTCAACTATATGAATGGACTTAATCTTCTAAAGTGGCAGGCGAAATACGCTTTAAACTTTTGGGATATTTCTCAGATTGAAAACTCTTAAATGTCTTTCTTCGCATTTGCTATAGAATAGACGTAAACTAAAACTGGATAAGTATGTTTAGGAAAGAGTTCTCCCAAGTTATTTCTGAAACAGGTATGATTCCTGCTAAGGATATGCGTCCAATGCTACTGGACAAGGATCCAAAGACGATCTCGGAGCTAGATCTTCTTTCTTTAGACTTCTTTGATGATATTAAGTTTGCAAAGATATTAGCTGAAAAGTACAAACTAACTTTCATAGATCTCACCAAAGCAAAAATAAAAGAAAGAA
>CALHBL010000342.1 GCA_937930825.1 uncultured Bacteriovoracaceae bacterium | reverse complement strand
CGTCTGGGTGCCTGCAGCCTATGCAATATTGGAAGATTTAAGTTCATTCTTAGAAAAGCGTGTCTATGGAAAGTTTATGGAAAATAAAAGTGATCCTAAAAATTTAGTGAGTGATGTATGAGCCCTCAGGAAAAGAACACCAAGCAATCAATAATTGATGTGGCCAATGAGCTCTTTGCTGAAAAGGGCTTCTCTGCTACATCTGTGCGGGAAATTGCCACGAAGGCCCAGGTTAACTTAGCCGCAATTAACTACCATTTTAAAAATAAAGAAAATCTTTATTGGAAAGTCTTTGATTACAATTACTATTGGATAAGAGAAAACATTTTAGAAATAGGATTAAAAACTCAAACAACTGAGGAGTTGGCCCGTCAGGTTTTCCAATTCTTTGTCTCAAATGAAAATGCGATGATGAATACATTTAAAATATTCCTTAGCGGTATGACTCCTGGTGACGAGGGCCTATTGATGGACCAACAAGAAGAATTTGGACCCCCTGGACATGAGGTCTTCTTAGAAAAGATAAAAGAAGATCTAGGGATAGAATTGTCTAAAGGCTCATTGAACTGGGCGGTTAAAATGATTTTTTCTTTGTTATTTCACTATGGAGTTGTTCTCAATACAAAAATCATGAAAAAGAAGTGCTTAACTGAGCCAGACTTAAGCCACGATAAAATTGAAGAGTTTCTTATTGAGTCTATCAGGGCCCATCTCTTTCATTTGAAGCAAAACCCTTCTTTATTTTAAGTAGCAGTGGTTATGAAATCTTGAAATGGTACTAGCATACTTTTATCTACAAAAGCTTCTCAAGTAGCTCACTTAAAGGTAGAGCTATTATATTATCTTTGATTGGGTATGAGCTTTTTATATTGGCCACCACGTATGAAACATCCGGTTGAATCACTTTTATTGATTCATAAAAACCTTGAGTCAATTTTGGAGTCGTTGAGCACTTAATCTCGATACAGATTTTTTCCTGACCCTTTTCAAGTACAAGGTCAACCTCGGCCCCTCCAGATGATCTAAAAAAAGAAGCTCTATACTTTGGTAAATTCTCAACGAGAGATGTAATGACATAGGACTCAAATGAATCTCCTACAACGGGATGGCCCAGTAGATCGTTATAATTTTCTATTCCAAGTAATTGATGTAAAAGGCCAGTATCTCTTATATAGACCTTAGGAGATTTAACGAGTCTTTTCTTAGTATTTGTATAAAAGGGTTGAAGCTGCCTAATTATATATGTGCCTTCAAGAATATCTAAATATCTTTGAATTGTGTTTGCTGAGACACCAAGTGCTTGACCAAGTTTACTTTTATTAAGGAGTTGGCCATTTGAGTGAGCAAGCATCTGCCAAAGTCGTCTAAGGGTTAATGGTGGTATGTTAATGCCTAGATTTGGTATGTCTCGCTCAAGAAATGTTTGGATATAACTCTTTCTCCACTCGAAGCTAAACTCTTCATCTTTTAGATACGATTCTGGAAAACCACCTTGAACCCATAGCTTTTGCAAGTCATCAATCTCATTGGCAAGAAAGGGAGTTATTTCAATAAAGGAAATTCTACCTGCTAAGGTTTCTGAAGATTGCCTAATGAGTAGAGGGGACGCAGACCCAAGAATTAGTAATTGACCATTTCTTTGACCTCGATCTAGGTGCCCTCTTAGAATCGTAAATAATTCAGGAAAGCGCTGAATTTCATCAAGGCATATCAGTTTATCTTTGTTCGCATCTAAGAATGCTGAAGGATCATTTAGCTTTGCGAAGTCTGCAGGATCTTCAAGGTCTAAGTAAATAGAGTTTGGATTTGTTTCTAGTATGATCTTAGAGAGTGTTGATTTTCCTGTTTGTCTTGGCCCTAAAAGAGCAACACATTTAAAGTTTTCGAGGTGTGAAACTATTTTTTGATGAATGGATCGCTTTATTAAGGTTTGCATTTTGTAATTATAACTTACGATATACATACTTGCAAGGTTTTAAGTGTCTGATAGTACATAGTGCTTGGTGTTTGAACTATAATCGGAGTGATCGAGTGCCTGATCGAGTGCCATGCTCCTTTGGTTTCGCAACTGCGGAACAAAAGGAGGCTGGCACAAATATTCTGTGTAGCATTGAAAAAGAATCAAAGAGCAGTATATAAAAATGCTGAAGCTTTATTTTTAAGAAAGGAAAATGAAATTGATTACTATGAAACAAGTAATAAAGGTCATGCTCGTGAGGAGACGAGAAAATACTATAGTTTAAATGTAGATAACTCATTCATAAAAAATCTAGAATCGAAATGGATGAAAAGAAAACAGGTTCCCATTAACAAAATAACTTCTATTACAAAGGTAGTATCTACAAGAAAACTTAAGGATAAGAACGAGAGCTCAGTCAGGTATTACATGAGTAGTCTTGAAAGCAATGTAAACAAGCTATCAGGAATTATTAGATCTCATTGGCACATCGAAAATAGACTACATTGGACTCTCGATGTCGCTTTTGAAGAAGACAGATCAACTGTACGAAAAGGGAGTGCAAGTGAGAATATGTCTTTACTAAGAAAGTTTTGTCTAAACCTGATAAAGAAAGAAACGAGTTCCAAAAGAAGTATAAATGGGAAA
>CALHBL010000341.1 GCA_937930825.1 uncultured Bacteriovoracaceae bacterium | reverse complement strand
CATTTAAATGATCAGTTGCAGGCCTTAGAAATATTGAAGATTACTGAAGATAAAGTCATCAACGAGGATAGTTGTGAAATAGGTCGACTAGTCATTACGACTCCTTCTAGACAGGCCATGAAAGTTGAGCACTATGATATTGGGGATCTAGGAAGATGGATCAATGAAAGCTGCCCGTGCGGTAGTAGCAGTCCTCGTTTTGAACTCATGGGCCGAACCGGAGATATCTTTAGAGCAGCAGGTAATTTTCTAAATTATAAGAAATTTGAGTCTGTCCTAGCTGATAGAGGATTCTCTGGAGAATTTCAACTGGTGATTGAGAATCTAGGGCCACAAGAAAAACTAACATTAGTAATGACCAATAACTCTTCTCCAAAGTTCATCTTAGATAAGCGCGAATTTATTAGTTCTATCAAAGAACTTAAAGAAGCTGTTTTAGATGAAAGAGTTCTCTTGTTTGAAATTGAAGACAGAGGAACAGAAAGCTTAGAGAAAGTCGCAAGCTCTGGTAAATTACGCAGAGTAATTGATAAGAGGGAGTATTAACTGAGATGAAATACTTAACACCTTCTGAATTGGTAAATTGGGCAAAAGGACATAGCCCTTTCTACCAATCCCTCTATGAGAAATTGAGTACTGATTATAGCTGGGAAGAAGTTCCCATTGTTGAGCAGGAGCATTTCTGGGATGCTAATAGTTGGAAGGAAAATCAACTTCTCACAAGTAAGAATCAAAAGGGAATTCTCTTCAAGTCGGGTGGGACAACTGGTAAGCCTAAGTTCAGCTACTATTCTAAAGATGAGTGGAATGAGTTTTGTCGCTTATTTGGGGAGTCGATAGGCGAAGCAAATTTAGAAGATGGCGACCATGTTGGCAATATGTTCTATGCAGGGGAGCTCTATGCGAGCTTTCTCTTTATTCATAAGAGTTTGGAGCTTTGTCCACGACGGATAATTCAATTTCCTCTAGCAGGAAAGATGTCTCTTGAAGACGTGGTCTCTAATATTAAAGAATTTCAAATTAACGTTCTTTGCGGAGTACCTACTAGCTTTCTTCAATTGGCGAAGTACTGTATTGAAAATAGCATAGATCTTCCTATCCGCAAGCTTCTCTATGGTGGAGAGGCGCTCTATAAAGATCAAGAAGATTTACTTACGGAAGCTTTTGGGTCTGTGTCCATTCATTCAGTAGGTTATGCCAGTGTTGATGGTGGAATGCTCGGGAGGCGCTCAGAAGATTGCAGGGGAACTGAACATAGACCTTTCACGCAGGCCACTCTTATGGAGATCGTTGACGAAGAAGGCAGCTTAATTAAAAGACCAGGTGTGGAGGGGCGTCTACTGCTGACGAATTTGACAAGAAAGTTAATGCCAATTATTCGCTATCCAGTGGGTGATCAAGCTGAATGGATAGAGGTCAATGAGAAGTTTAAAATCTGTGGTCGCTCTCAAGAAGGAGCGCGTATTGGTCCTATTACCTTTAATAGGGATGATCTTATTTCTATTTTTAAAGGTTTAGATGTATTAGATAAAATTTCACATTTTCAAATGTTGATAACTCATTTTTCTGGAAGAGACTTATTACAAATTAAAATCGTTCTCAAGCGAGGTGAAGAAATGAACACCGTCCTCTTGGAGGATACTTTCTATGAACAAAGGAAAATGTTTAAGAAGGCCGCTCAGGATAAAATTGTTCATCCGGTGGAATTTAAGCTATGCCAAATAGAAGATCTTTTTAAGAATGAGAGAACAGGTAAATCACCTGCTATAGTTGATCAAAGACTAATCTAAGAGAGTGAGTTTCATATCTTCATCAACGGCCACAATTTGACCAAGCTTCAAAGGGATCCAGATATTCTCACCGCTTAGGGGCTCACTTGAAAAAATAAGGTGATTAATAAAACCAGTTTGAGTCGCAGCTTCACACTCGGCAGAGAAGGATGGACAGGTGTCTCGCTCACTGCACTTCTTCTTATAAGTAGAGTAATGGAGATCTTTTCCTCCATGATAACCAACCATTGATTTACCATTGGTTAAAATGAATGTGTAGTATGTTTCAGCCTCTCCAGAATCACTAATCTTAGCAGGCTCACCCGTAATTGAAATTAGTTTTGCTAAGGCCTCTTTGAGAGTTTGAGCAAGTAAGGAGGCATCCACATTCTTCTTAGTAAGGTCAATTTTCTTTTCAAGCTGACTGAGAAGAAAGTAGAAAATAATTTCGCTATCAGTTTCACCAAGTATGAACCTTTTAAAATGAAGTGGAATTTCTTTTAAGAGCGAGTCTTTCTTCTTTTCGAAATGAGCAATATTACCATTATGAGCAAATACCCAGTGACCAAATTGGAAAGGATGAGTATTGAGTATATTATTATTTCCTACTGTGGTTTTTCTAATATGGGCCAAGACTGTTTCAGAAGAAACAATACCTGAGACTCTCTTGAAGATAGCATCGCCAAGCGCTGCCTTTGCTGACTTTACAACATGGGGCGAGTCTTGAACGTAGTAGGCAACGCCCCAGCCATCGGGATGAGAATTGGCCTGAATGCCCAAAGCATTTTCGGCATCTACTAAGCTAGAGTGAACTTGACTCTGTATGACGGATCTAAAACCAAATAATCTACACATAAGATCTTATCGGTTTTGAAAATAATAGCTTAAGGCACTAGTTACCTTGTGACTTTTTCCAGAGATTATAACCTATCATACTTGACCACTAAAGGTGGTCTTAACTATATGGGAATTATAGTAAGTAGAGGATTTTATCTTTGTAGTGAAGGTAGTGAAAGCCAGAGAACTCTCGTGGTAGACTGGGAAAAGGCGAGTTGAAAAGGTCATAACATAAAGTCACATAATTTATAAGTTCTCCATCACACTTTCTTATATTCTAAAAAATGTGATATTCTATAGGGTATGAATCTTAAAACGTTTTTTATTTTTTGTAGTATATTTAGCTTTGATATAATTTCTGTCGAGACGCCTTTAGATTTTGGAGTCTGTAAGAAGGAGATATCTTCTCTTATTACTTCTTGGAAGGGGCTAGGTTTATGGGAAAAAAGAGGAGTAGGTATCTTCATAAGCCCAACTGATTCAGCTGGGAAATGGGTTCTTGTTAAATATGAAACAGATAAGTCAGTTACCATAATTAAATCATCAGTAAAAAATGAAATCAAAGTAAATTTTTCAGTGAACTGTAAACGAAAATTAAAAGTTCTTGAGAAAAAAGGCACCTTAAGTAATGAAGAATTTAAGGGAGATCGCTATCTATTTTCTCAGATGAGTAAAAAAGAAGGGTTGATTTATCTTTGGTCGAGCCACATGCCTCTATCGGTAAAAGGACTCTATCAAATTCAAAAAGCTGCTGGTAAGTTAAAACTTCCCGTTATCTACTTACAAGATGAAAAATCTGAAATTTTAAAAACAAAAGATCTTCCCCTGTACTTTCGAACCCAAATAAAATCATTTGAATTGAAAATGAGAAATGCTTACTTACACTATCCGACAGTTCTTGGGTTTAAGGATGGACGGATAATAAATACAATTAAATATGGATATGAAAACAAAGATGGGTATGAAAAAGATATTAAAACTATTTTTAATTTATAATTTTCTTACCCCTGCTCTCATTGCGAAAGAGGCACAGTACTGTGCTTTAAATAAGATGTCCTTTGATAAAAGGGTGAGGGTTAATGATTTTCCTTCATACTTTTTTAAAGTTCATCCTTCTGGAGAATATATAGCCTATATTAACTCAAGCGGAAATCAGCTCTTAAACCTGAACTCAGGAAAGAATTTTCGACTTCCTGGTATTGTTGATCCAGTATTTTCTCCTGATGGGAAATATATCCTGACCCCGATTATAGAATCTTCCCTAGAGCATGGACCAATGACATATGGCGAGAACTTGATTTTTACAGCCAGTTTGGACATAGATGGCGAAAATAAAAATGGCATGAGCTTTTACTTATTTAATGATTTTAAAAATGCTCAAGAAAACGATCAAATAACTAAAGAAGAGATAAAAAAACTACATACGAGTCCCATATTCAGGGACACTGAAAGTGAAGGGGTTTATCAGTCAGCTTCTATAGACCCCCAAAATAATTCTATGATGGTTATTACTGATCAAAATAGATTGAGCTCTAAAAATTATGATTTAAAAGATGGTGATATTTCTAGTAAGGGAAAGTTACACTCGATTTGTGATAAAGTAGAAAACTTCCCCACCAATCTTCCTATGCTTTCTAAAGATGGCCGTTTTATATCAAGTTTTAATGAAAGAACAAAGACTACTCAAATCTATGAACTAAAAAGTGATGGAAATTGTCACCTATCTCTTGATCTAGGTCTCGCAACGGGAAAGGTTTCTTTTAATAAAGATTCTTCACAAGTCGCTTTTCATGTTGATCTATTCTCTACAGCTGCTGGAAGTTATTTCTCCGGTGTCGCGAGTGATATTAGTAAGGATGTTTATGTCGTTAATTTAAATGAATCTAGAGATGCCCATGGTCTAAATTTAGTTCCAAGCACTTGGGCAAAGGTAACGAACAATCAAGCGAATGGGGATGGGTCATTTTATCCCGATTTTTCTAATAATGGTGATCTCTATTTTTTAAACGATAGTGGGAATTATTTTGAATTTATTCAAAAAAAACAAGATGATTTAAACTTTGTAAATTTCTATGGTGTTATCTCTTCAAAAGAAGAGTATGAAAATAGTGATGGAGAGATAGATGCTTGTTATAAAATAAATAAGAAAAATGAGCTAAATTTTATATTAGGTCAAATGTGGATTGATGTATGTAAAAAGATTTCAAACCCCACTCTTACTGATTCAGTGCTGATCTCTATGGGATTAAATAAAACAAACTGTGAAGAACTAGTAAAAAGCAAGTGGGATGATTCTGTAAAAGAAAAGATAGAAGGTATTTATCGAAAAAAAGTAGACTTAAGTTTCTTAAAAGAAGTCGATCTCTCGGACTTGTTGGCCGCCTGTCCAAAAAATAATGAGGAATCAAAAAAAGAAAAAATTGTAGGTCAATGGCTTGAGCGTAGTACTCAAAGCCTAGAAGAAACATTACAGCAAAAATGTATGTCCTGCCATTCAAGTCCCGTTTCTTACTCTAAAGAAGTTACGACTATAAATTATTACGATGAGAATTTTAAAACGGTAAAAACGATAAAAGAAATGAAGAAGTTTGCGATGAAAGCTATTGATCCTAAAAATATTGATAAAGTGTCAGCCTCAAAGTTTTTGGATGCGATTACTCATGCCAACCCAAACAAAAGAATGCCAAAAGGATCACAGCTAAGTGATGATCAATACAAAACATTTATGGATTATTATATACTTCAATCAAATGATCTGGGAGAAAATGAAAGTGTAGGGGATGAAGATAGTCCGTCGAGAAAACCTATGTATTCAGAGGCTGGTCTTGAGAAGCAACTTAAAGAGAATATCGCTTTGAATGAGGCTTACTTTAAGGAATACCCTGAGATGAAAGAAGCTTTTATAAGATCGCAGAGAAAAGAAGTTTGGTGTAACTTTGGTCAGCTTGGTTGTGCAGATCTAATTAAGGATAAGTTAAATACTAAAAAAGAAGAAATAACTTCTTTAGAAGAAAAACTGAGTGATCAAGAGAAAGAAGAAGTTTTAAAGAAATATAATCGAGAATTAAAGTGTAATTATAATTGGAATGTTACTCGTTCAGAGTGCAAGGAATTTCTCAATAATAGTAACGAAGAGTATGGTTTTTGATCTTATTTAAAGCGACTGACATTTATGATATGTGTGTCTGCAAGATGATGCGCTAAAAATATTACAAACTCTAAAGGCAAAATAGCCGTGAAACGACGGTGCCCCACATTTAGCACCGCTAATTCCCTTCAATTTGTTCGTAGAGCATTAAAAGCTCTTCTTCCTTGAGTTCCTTTTTCTTAGATAGGAGAATCAGCTTCTCAACACTTTCAGGCTGATGTTGTAATAAGCCTAGGTCAAGCATCACCTTGTCTATCTTGATGAGAAATTTTTCAATATCTTGGATTTCTAAAGCTATCTTATTTCTTTGTTCCGAATTGAGAGAGGGTTTTTCACTTTGGCGCTGATCACTTTTAGGGGATGGAGATTCGTTAGCAATGATTTCTGTGGCAGATTCATCTCTCAGTGATTCCTCTAGTGCTTTGACTTCAAGATAGGCCTCAGCTTGATCATAGCCACCTTCAAAAACTTCAAGCCTACCGGAGTCAAGAACGAAGAGGCGGTTGGTTATATTCTTTAAGAATAGCCTGTCGTGGGAGATGACAATGATTGAGCCACCAAAATCCTGAAGGACTTTCTCTAAGATATTGAGTGTCTCTAGATCAAGATCATTGGTTGGCTCATCGAAAATCCAAATATCAGCGGCCTCTTTTAAATTTAAAGCAATTTGAAGTCTATTTCTTTCTCCCCCTGAAAAAGTAGAGAGGGGACGCTTGACTTCGTCTCCATTAAAGAGAAATTTCTTAAAATAACTGAGTACGTGTTGTGAGCCGCCATTAGGAAGGGAGACCTGGTCTGTCCCATCGCCAAGAATATCGTAGGGGCTCTTATCTAAGGGAAGTTCATCTCTTAGTTGGGTGAATGTTTTAATAACTAAGTCTGGAGCATGACGAACGACACCAGAAGTTGCTTTTAATTGATCGTTAATAAGATTAATGAGCGTTGTCTTACCTGCACCATTTGGTCCCAGTAGGCCTATCTTATTACCTTTAGCGATAGAGAAGTTTAGGTTCTTCAATATTGAAGTTTCGCCATAGGAGAAGCTGACATCAGTTGCTTCCATGAGGATTTTAGATTTCTTCTGGCCAGAACTAATACTGAGTGAGAGATCTCTCTTTGCCTGATTCTTAAGAGTTTGAATCTTTGATTTAATATTTTCAAAACCTTCTACTCTCTTCTTAGATCTTGTTCCCCTTGCTTTAATTCCTTGCTTCATCCACGCGTCTTCTCGGCGGAAACTATTCTTTAGCCTACCAAGCATCAGCTCTCTTTCCTTTTCTTTTTGAGCTTGTAGAGTGAGAAAGTCTTGGTAGCCACCAGTGAAGGATTCAATTTTCTCATTTGAAATT
>CALHBL010000340.1 GCA_937930825.1 uncultured Bacteriovoracaceae bacterium | reverse complement strand
TACCGACTTTGGCGTTGGTCTTGAATATAGCGCTTATTAGCTGATGTCATAAAAGTAAAGCTGGTCTTATCTTCTTGAGTGAATAAAGGCACTAGGTGTTGCTTAACTGTTTCCTTGGGAAAGAGCCTCGTTGGGGTAAATTGATTAGGGCCTTCTTGAGTATTTCCTTGTGGGGGGGGAGCTCCAGGGCCGCCATTAGTTCTTACAATTTCTGTTGAGCTAAAGTAGAGGGGAGAATAGATTTGAGAGATATCTATATCAACCCGATGAAAGGCAATATAGATTTGAAGAAATTCCCGGTCTTCTTTAACAACGGTTTCCTTGGTGGTGATATTGCCATCAACAATGGAATAGACTGACAACAGCATAAAGCTCATGATGGTAAGGGCAACAAGAATTTCTACGAGGGTAAAGCCTCGTTGGTCTTTAGTTGATGTTAATTTGTACATTGCCACTATCGTTGTAATACCAAGTTGACAGGTCATAAGTTTGACCTGTTGGTTTATGCCGGACAGTCACAAGGATTTGCCAGACAAGTTGTTCCATATTCTTTCTAAAAGTATTGAATATTTTCTTTTGAATGCTTTGATTCTCATTAGGATTTTGAGAATCTTCTTCTTCTTCACCAGTTATATTTTCAAACTCTGGAATCATAACTTTAAAGAGATTAACAGAGTATTCATAATCACTTTGGCCTTCAATTTTAAAAGGTTTGTAGTCATACTTGACCTTTGTAACATCCACTTTACCCGCAGTGACTCTAAAGTCTGGAGGACTTATTAGAGTTTCGTTCATTTTGATTTCAGCAAGATCCTTAATTTTAAGTTCTTCCTTAAATCTTATGGAGGAGTTGATATTCCCTCCTTGACCTTGCATAAAGGCCACGATGAAAATGCTAAAGACCATCAGTGCAATACTGACTTCAATAAGAGTCATAGCGCGATTATTTAAGAGAATTGATAGCTTAACTTTTCTCATTCCTTATTTTACCCATTCTTGGTAGAGTTTACGACCTTGGGCCGTATGAAATTCAAATAAGTCTTCAATATTTTCACTATTGTCTATTGGCCTATAATTGCGTTTAAAATCCATTGTGAAAGGCTCTATAGAAAGAGTGGAAACTTCCTCTTCATTTCCGATAACAATAAAGGCCCCATCCTTTTCACCCGTTGGGTAGAAGAAAATACTCGCTTCACCTTCACTGATAAAAGTAGAAAAGAGGGTAGAGCCGACTCCTATAATACTTACTTGATCGTCTATAGGTTCAGGTTTCTCTTGAAACTCTTGCACTTTATTAAATTCTCCACTGAGCTTCTTCTTTCTCGCGATGATCTCGTCTTCATCTAGACTCGAATCATTATCAATGTCTTTTAGAAATTGTGTCGGAATAACAAAGTCTTTATCCGGCCCATACTCAACACTAAAGGAGCTCTCCTCATCATCTTCACCTATTACAATAAGGAGGCGAATGATTCTATTGCGAAGAACAGCTTCATCTCTTGAAAAGCGTACGGCCCTTTCAAAGTTATCAAATGTTCTTTCTATTTTACTATGGGGGGTAGAGGAACTATCAGACACAACAAGGGTAATGGCCAAAGCGGCAAGTGTGAGGGCCACAAGGATTTCAATGAGAGTGAAACCGTCATGAGCTAAATACCGCTTTGGAGTTAATTTTATAGAATAGGCCTTAGTTATTTCTACTCTTCTTTTTCCTTGTAGAGGAAATATCATCTTCTGTGCCCAGTTCCTTATCAGGTCCAGCTGAAATAATTTCTGGTTGAGACCCATCGAGCTTATAAGAATATTCTTCATCCCATGGATCAGCTGGAACCATGCCATCTTCTAGGAAGCCATCTGGGGGATAGTTCTTGCATTCCTTACTTGTAGGTGCTTCAACAAGAGCTTCAAGCCCATCAGCTGCAGCAGGATAGAATCCACACTTTCGGCGAAATTCTTTTAAGTTGGCCTTAAGAGCGCCCATTTGAATACTGGCCGCTTGAATTTGGCCTTCTTCTAGTTTTTCAAAAATCTTTCCAGCAACGAAGGTACCAGCTATCCCAAGTAAGGTGAGGGCAACGAGTATCTCGATAAGGGAGAAGCCTTGAGTTTGAACTTTCTTCATTTCTCTGTTGAATGCTTTCAAAGCAGTGAGCAGCTTGAGCGGTTTTTTCATTTTTTAAACTCCATAGTTTTATCTATTAAAGGAATTGAGATCCATCATAGGGACAACGACCGAAAAGACAACAAAGGCCACGGCGCCACCCATGAGAACCATCATAATAGGTTCGAGGGTAGATGTAAGGCCATTGAGGTCATTGTTTACCCTGTCTTCATAATTTTCTGACACAATTTGTAACATTGGTTCCAATTCACCAGACTTTTCGCCCAGAGTTATCATATGGGTGACCATGGAAGGATAGAGCCCGCACTCTTTAAGGGGAGCGGACATAGAACCGCCTTCCTTGATTTGAACTCTTGCTTGCTCCACGGCCGCGGCCATATGAACATTGGCCACTAGGTTTTTTACAATGCTAAGCGCAGCGAGGATAGGCACCCCAGAGTTGAGTAGAGTGGCCAGTGTCGAACAGAAGCGGCTCACGTTAATCATGGTGGAGAGATTTCCCACAATGGGCATTTTTAGGATCATTCTATGCCACCATGCCTCACCTTTCTTGGTCATAATATAGCGTTTAAATAAATAGTAACTAGCAAAGCTGCCAAGAATAACAAGCCACCAGTAGCCTAAGAGGAAGTCGGATATCCAAATACAAACTTGAGTCATCCAAGGCAGTTCTTTATCCATGGAACGAAAAATTTTGGTGATCTTAGGAATGACGACGGTGAAAATAATCCCGAACATCAGAGCACCAATAAAGACCATAATTGCGGGGTAGGTTATCGCCCCCTTTATTCTATTCTTAAGGGCCAGCTGAGCTGAAGTGAAGTCAGCTAAACGAATAAGAACGACTTCTAAGTTACCGGATTGCTCACCAGCTTCAACCATATTGACATAGACATTATCAAAGACTTTTGGGTATTGAGCGAGGGCCTGGGCCAAGGAGACACCTTCATTAACCTTACCTCTAATTTCAGAAAGGATGACCCGTAGTTTTGGATTATCTGTTTGGTCCATTAGCGCGGAGAGTGCTTCAACAATTTGAATCTTTGCCTTTACAAGTGTGGCAAGCTGGCGAGTCATAAGAGCAAGGTCATCAACACTAACATTGTCGCCAAAGTTTAAGGCCGTTTTTTCTTTATTGGTGCCAGACTTTTGCTCAGAAATAGAAATGAGCATAATGCCCATTGTTTTAAGCTTGGTCTTGGCCTGATTAAGGCCTTCGCTATTGATCGAAGCTTTAACTTCTTTTCCGGTACGATCAAGTCCTGTGTATTTAAAAATGGCCATAGTGCTTCTTTATTATTTTGAACATAATTTTCAACTATTTGGTTTCTAATTTCTTTATTCTTGCTCTGTGTTTAATCTTCACCTTCGTCGTTTATTACGCGAACAACTTCTTCAATAGATGTTCTTCCCGTGAATATTTTTAAAACGGCATCTTGGCGCAGGGTTATCATTCCTTGGCCTACGGCCGTCTTTTTAACAGCGTTGGAGTCAGCTTTTTGTAAGATAAGAGGTCTTATCTCATCAGTCATTAAGAGGAGTTCCGATACAGTTGTTCTTCCCTGGTAGCCTTTATAATTACACTTTGGACAGCCAACGGCCTTAAAAATGGTTGCGTCGGCAGGAATACGTTCAACCCCTAGTATGTTCTTTTCTTGTGAGGTAGGAACATGAGTTTCTTTGCAATTATCACAGAGTGTTTGAATAAGTCTTTGGGCCAAAACTCCTGCTAATGAAGAAGCGATAAGAAAGGGTTGCACGCCCATATCGATAAGTCGGTTGGGGGCGGAAGAAGCATCGTTGGTGTGAATAGTACTTAAAACAAAGTGACCAGTAAGGGACGCTTCAATGGCCATTTGCGCTGTCTCCAAGTCTCTTGTTTCCCCAACCATGATGATATCAGGGTCTTGCCTAACAATAGAGCGTAGAGCGCGAGCAAAGCTTAAGTTAATTTTATGATTAACTTGGATTTGTGAAACTCCAGTCATTTCATATTCAACCGGATCTTCAACAGTAATAATCATTTTATCCGGAGAATTGATTCTTGCTAAAACAGCAAAGAGGGTCGTCGTCTTACCAGAGCCGGTAGGGCCACAAACATAGAGAACGCCGTGTTTTCGCTGGGAGAGGACAGTGAGCTCATCTAAGACTTTTCCGTGGTAGCCTAAGTCTTCTAGTCTTGGGGCCTTGCTGGTTTTTTGGAGAACCCTCATGACGATTCTCTCTCCCGTTTGGACGGGCACAGTAGAGAGTCTGATATCGACATCTTTTCCTGCAATTTTTATTTTGATTCTTCCGTCTTGGGGCATTCTCTTTTCGGCAATATCAATATTGGCCATTACTTTAATTCTGGCCGAAACCGCTGAGTGAGTTTTAAGGGGCTGCCTTAAAATTTCATTCATAACGCCATTAACTCGAAAGCGGTATACTGTTTCTTTTTCGTAGGGCTCTATGTGAATATCTGAAGCATTTTCTTTTACCGCGCGAAAAATTA
>CALHBL010000339.1 GCA_937930825.1 uncultured Bacteriovoracaceae bacterium | reverse complement strand
CAATTGAGAAGTAAGAAAGCAAGTTCATCATCTGTTGAAAAAAGCCCCCCTATATCCGAGCCAAGACCTACTTTTATCGCACCTGTCAAGGTCGCAACATCAATAAGAAATTGTGGTTTATCTTTACCCTTTGCTTCACTGGCCAATGCTAGGGCGTCTGCCATAGCAAGCCTTCCCTCTGCATCAGTATTATCTATCTCTACCGTTAACCCATTACGAGCTGTGATAACATCACTCGGTCTAAAGGATTCTGAGTCCACACTATTTTCAGCAAGAGCAAAGTAGAAATCACAAGGAACTTCAAGCTTACTTCTTACAACCCACTGGGCAAGACCAACCAAACATGCAGAGCCGCCCATATCTTTTTTCATCAGCCTCATTGAACCACCCGGCTTTAAATTTAAGCCTCCAGTATCAAAGGTGATTCCCTTGCCAACAAAAGCAATCGGAGAGATATCTTTACCTTTCTTTGGTCGGTATTTTAAATGCACAAGCCTTGCTGTTTGGACGCTTCCCTGGCCAACGGCCACTAAGCAGCCCATTCTTTCTTTCTTCAACCGAGCTTCATTCCATACGCTGACAGTAACCCCGACTTTCTTAGAAAATAATTCTTTAATAGCATTGGCATAGGTATCGGGTCTTTTTTCATTTGGGGGAAGGTCAACAAGATAGCGAGAAATATTCAACCCCTGCCCTATATCCTTTGCATTATTGAGCACATCTTTTAAACTCTCTTTATCTAAGTCACCTTGGTACTGGGATGTAAAAGAGAATGAGCCCTTTAAGTTTTTGTAGTCATAAGAAGCTAACTCTAATCCTAACAATGAACCTAGTACTTCGCTGTATTCGAGCTTAAAAAGATTTAAGTGAAGAGAGGTGCTCTTCTCCTCTAAGTTTAAGACGCCTTCACCAACAAGATCTCTGGCCAGAGAGTAATTACTGGAATCGAGTAAACCCTCATGGTCTGAGTACTCGTAGTTTTCCACTGGTAGGCAGATCAGTAAGAGAGGACCTTTCTTGGCCTGAAATTCAAAGACAGAGCCCCCCTTATTAGGAATATTCTTCACTTGATAGGAGTGGAGTTGTTCTTTTACTAATTTCTTTACGCCGCTCAAATTTTCTTCTGTATAAATTAAAAGGGAGGCCGCGCCAGCAGGAAATTTAAAGCGGGTCGTCTTGCTAACTTCTTTCAATTTCTTCAAGTATACTGGTAGTGCCAGATTAAGTTCTTTTGTCATGTCCATCCCTTTGTTTGATGGCAGGATTATAGCTACTAATTTCTCTTGCGGCTACTCTTTGCCCCTATGCTCCATACAAAAGTAATCTCCATAAATTAGACAAATAGCTTTTTTTACTGAAACCGCTTCTAGAGCGAAGCGTAATATCCCCTAAGCTAAATTAAGTAACTTAAAATATTGGATTAAATTATCTCGAAACTTCTGTTCATCATTACTCTGATGAAACTCTAATAAGAGACGGCCATCTTCTTCAGTTAGACCATCATCCATTAGCTTTTCACACTTTGCGCATAACTCTTTAAAATTTTCATAGAGCAACTTTCCGTGAAGCTCCACAGGAATGCACTCAGGGTAGGCCATCCGTTTTGGTAGAAGAGGAATCACTCCACTAAGAATGGCCTCTCGGACACTAAGACCAAAGAAGTCATGCTTTGAGGTCACTGGTAAAACTCGACAGTCTCCTAGTCTTTCAAGATAGGCTTCCCTCAAGTCTGGACCACCAAAGGAGCTCAGTTGAATTTCTTTTTGGCTTTCTAATTGATCAAAAACATTCTTCTTATATTCTCCTAAGAGATCAACACTAAAGTCATTTCTCTTCTTATTTAAATTAAGAATCAGTTGAATAAATTCCGCAGGATTCTTGTCATAATCCCACCTGTGATTCCATAGAATCCTCTTGGGTCTTTTATCAAATGGAGCAAGGGTGTGAAAGTTACCAACCATCGGTAGAGGGCAAACCTGTGCAGAAGCTTTATAGTCTTTAGGAAGGCCAATTTTCTCAGGTCTAGTATTGAAGAAACGCTCTAATCCCAAGAAGAAACTTTCTCTATTATAAACAGAACTAAAGAGAGAAAGAGCACTCGCAAAGTATTGTGAAGCGTGAATTCCAGGGAAGATATGTTCTTTTAAAATTAATTGAGCCCCTTGCTGTTCTTGCTTAAGAGGGTAAGCCATTTGGTGTTCATGAAAGAACGTGATAATGGGAATGGCCTCATTGAGAAGGCCCTTCAAAGAACAAATATCGACAAGGGAGTTCGTCCATATTAAATCTATCTTACCTTCCATCGCCAACTGATTGATTTGGGGGGCAAGAGAGAAGTGCGCCCCTTGCATGCGCCACCGCCAATGCCTAGCTTTCATTTTAATCTCTAAGACTTCACAATTGTGATTCTTTAAGGCCTTACATAGAATTTCATGGAAATACTTATGTGAACCACTATAGTAAGGTTCAATAACGAGAACTCTCAAATCTTATTCCTCATCATTGCTGTCTTTTAATTTCTTAATTATTCTATTGAGTCCAGAAGCTGTTAGCCCAAGAAAACTTGCGAGGTGATACTGCGGAACTCTTTTGACAACTTCAGGCTGAGTCTTTAAGACATCGAGGTACCTTTGGGTCGCATCCAGAATAAGAAAGGAGCTTTCTCTTTTCATTTTGAGCAGATAATTTCTTTCGGCCACCTTACGACCTAACCTCTCCCAACAAATATGACGACTATAGAATTGCTCAAAGTCATCATAGGGCATAACAAGGAGCTCACAATCTTCCATAGCCTCAATAGTGTAGCGAGATAAACTTCTTTCAAGAAGACTTGGGTATCCGCCCATCAGTTCATTTTCAAAATTAAAGCCATGGTTAAACTCGTTACCATCACCATCAATATAGAATTGCCTGCAACAACCAGAAATAATAAAACCTATCTTACTTGCTTTGATCCCGGCCTTTACGAAGTGCTCCCCTTTCTTCAAGGACTTCTCCTCAAGCATTGCATAGAGCTTCTGCCATTGTTCAGAGGGAATCTCTGCAACTTTATTCAATGTTTTAAATAAGAGCGCATGTTTAATCATGAGAGCATTCTAAGAGTTGTGAGTCCCTTTCTCCAGTTAGAAGGTAGCTTCTCTGTTAAAAAACTTAAAGCGACGCAAAGCATCCTAAACAGCAATAATAGTCATTTAGGAACTAGCGGTGGGCAACGCTATTTTGAGGCGCTTGTTAGTTGAGATTTATCTTCATAAATCATGGCCTAAAAGCTAGAATCCTTACAATGTCTAAAGGAAAAGAAACAAAAGAAGTGATACTTAAAGCGGCCCTCGACTTCTCTTCAAAACTAGGTCTTGAGTCTCTCAGTATTGGA
>CALHBL010000338.1 GCA_937930825.1 uncultured Bacteriovoracaceae bacterium | reverse complement strand
GAAGCTCAGCCAATCTTCACCGTCTCTCTTGGAAGTATAGAAAGTCTCAGGGGCACCATCTTCATTAATATCCAGATAGTAGCGATGGGAGCGTACTTGATACTTATACTCTGCTTCTTTCATCTGAGTGGAGACTTTGTTGCCTTGTGTAATCATCTCTCTGAAGATCTTTTCATCTTGTGAAAAGCAGCTCTCAGTCGTGAAGAGAATGATCAAATGGAGGATTATAAGGTGTCTTAGGTACATCTGATCATTATACACTGCTCCTAGGCAGCACAGTAAATAATGGCAAAGGTTGCTTTAAAAGAGGAACTTGTTGGGCTAAGATAACAGTCTGCACTACTCAAGAATAAAGGGCATAATGAATCTATCAGTAGCTTTTGTAAAAAATGAAAACCAAGTTCTCTATCGCCAGTTTAGTAAAGAGGAGAACTCTTCTTTTGTTTTTAATTTTGAAGACCTCAAGCAAAAGTCTCTCCATGGTCTCTTTGTTCCTACCAACTTAATGGACTCTTCTCCCGTTCTTGAGAAAGTCGAAACAGAATCTTCTTTTTCACCAGTTAGACCTGTGGAAGATGACTTTCTCAATGAGCAAAAGTTTGAGCAACTGAACTTCAACGAAGCACAGAACTTACTTGAAAAAACATTTTCAACTTGGACTCTTCAAAATAACCTCTATCTCCTAGAGAACCTCTTCGAAACCCTCGCCCACCTGAAGGCCCTATGGCCTAATGATAGAACGGCCTTCTTTGAAGAAGTTTGGAATTTATTAAAGTTGAATCTTGGCACAACCTCAATGACCCTCGCCTATAATCATATGAGAAAGCCCAAGAAAGACTCAGAGAAAAGTCAATTAGTTAGAGTTGTGATTGAAGGTGAAAAGCATCCCAATCCAGCAGAGAATAAAGAGTTAGGACTGGCCCTCTTTCAAAACTACGAAGGGCAATTCACTATGCCTTTTGAGGTCAAATCATTCGATGCCGATAAGGGGGAACTCGTGGCGCTAGGATCAATTAACGCCAGCCCTTTCATCGTTATGGCAAAGGTTTTTGATTTAACGAGTCTCCAGAATTCACTACTTAAGAGTCTATTTGATGGGCTCCAGGATTTAAAGAAGTAATACTTTCTTACTTCCTTTCATGGCCATTAAGACCCAAATCCTGCCAGTTGCTCCCCACCAAGAACATGGAAGTGGGCATGAAATACGCTCTGACAAGCATCTGGGCCAGTATTCGTCACAACCCTAAAACCACTTTTTGATAAGTTATTACTAGTGGTAAATTCAGCTATGGCCTTAAAAACCTGGCCTATTTCCGCCTCATTCATTTCATTGACGTTGCAAGTATGCTGCTTATTAATAAAGAGAAGGTGAACTTTAGCTTGAGGGTTAATATCTTCAAAAGCGCAAACACTGTCATTTTCAAAAACTTTATTGGCCTTAATTTCGCCTTTTACTATCTTACAAAAAAGACATTCACTCATTCAGCAACCCTTTCTATTCTTGCTCCTAAGTTCTTAAACTTTTCTTCAATTTTTTCATAACCTCTTTCAAGGTGATAAATTCTTTGAATAAGAGTTTCTCCTTCACTGCAGAAGGCCGCTAGAACTAGAGCTGCTGATGCTCGTAAATCAGTGCACATAACGGGAGCTCCCTTTAGTGGAGCAAGCCCTTTAACGACAGCACTATTTCCCTTTATGGTTATGTCAGCTCCAAGCCTTTGAAGCTCCGGCACATGCATAAATCTATTTTCAAAAATTTGTTCCGTTATTATGGATGTTCCTTCTGCCTGAGTGCAAAGAGCGATCATTTGCGCCTGTACATCTGTAGGGAAACCTGGGTACGGAGCCGTTTCTATATCAACGGCCTTAAGTTCACCTACTCCAACTCTCACACCATTTTCAAGTCTTTCAATATTTGCGCCCATGGAAACTAATTTCTCAAGAACAGAGTCCAAGTGCCCAGGATCAAAGCCCATAATACTAAGAGGAGACTTGGTCATAAGCGCCCCTATTATATAGGTCGCTGCTTCAATTCGGTCACCGATAGCTGTGTAGTGACTGCCAGAGAGTTTCTTAACCCCTTTTACTTTTATCGTTTTACTGTCTAATCCAGAAATTTCTGCTCCCATCGATATGAGGAAGTTTCCAAGGTCGGTAATTTCAGGCTCAAGTGCAGCATTATCTATAATGGTCTCACCCTCTGCTAGAGAAGCTGCCATCATAAGATTTTCAGTGGCACCGACTGAAGGAAAATCAAGAACAAGATGAGCTCCTTTTAGGCCATCGGTTGAAGCGTGGACATAACCGCCTTCAATCACAATTGTTGCTCCCATTTTTTCAAGGTTCTTTAAATGCAAATCAATAGGTCTTGTGCCTATTGCGCAGCCACCTGGAAGACTTACTTTTGCTTTTTTAAAACGCCCTAGCATTGGGCCAAGAACGCAGATTGAAGCTCTCATGGTTTTGACAAGTTCATAGGGAGCTTCATCAGTGGCCAGCTCACTTAATTGGTAAGAGAAGCCGCTGCCTTCGGGATTTACCTTGCACCCTAAATGCTCCAACAATTTATTCATTGTTCCAATATCTCTAAGCTTTGGAACTTCACCGAATACAATTTTCTCATCAGAGAGTATCGTTGCCGCTAAAAGCGGTAAATAAGCATTTTTGGCCTTAGAGATAGTAACGCTTCCCTTTAAGTTTAGAGGTCCTACAACTTTTAATTTATCCATTATTTTTCCTTACTTTAAGAAGCCTTGGGACTCCACTTAAATCATTGATAATTTCCACCGGAGCACCGAAGACATTCTCACAAAGACTTCCCAAATATTCAAGATGAGACTCATGCCCTTCCATCAAAAATTCTCCAGAACTCTTTAAGCATTCTTTCGCCTGCTTAAAGAAGTCCTGAAACCAATTGTCATATAATTCATCTTCTAGAAAGAGCGCAACTTCAGGCTCATGCGCTAAAACCATTTCATGCACAAGTTCTTTGTCTGCTTCTTTTTTTATATAGGGGGGGTTGGAAACAATGAGATCAAACTGCTCAGTGATCCCAAAGAGACGATCTCCACGGCCAAGGCTTACTCTATGCTCAGGGCGAAAGGAGGGAGACAGCCTAAATTTATTTATCTTAGCAACTTCTAAGGCCTCTGCAGATATATCTATTCCTAAGAAGCTCACCGGAGACTCCTTAAAGGCCTTCAATAAACTAAAACCTAAAGTTCCCGGGCCAATACCAACTTCACAAAGAGAAATCTCTTCTTTGGGATTTAATCTAGAGCGTCTCTTTAACTCGTTTAGAGAATATTCTAATAAGATTTCCGTCTCAAATCGAGGAATAAGAACGCGCTTATCAACATAGAAGAAGCTTTCAAAGAAGAAGGCCCTCTTCGTAATATATTCGAAGGGTACTCCCCGCTCTAAAAACTCTGAGAATCTATTCCATTTTTCTTTGAAAATGCTATCAAAAGGACTCGTTTCTAATTTGATTCCACTAAAAGCTTCAAACTCACCGATAAAGAAGTCTAGCTTCAATCCTGGGTAAGAGTTACCTAAGGCCTCGGAATTTTCTTTAAAGAACTGCTTAAGAAGAATGAGAGCTGTTGCTCTAGTCTTCTTCTCCTTTGAGGAGTTCTGCTTGGTTGTGAGCAACGAGGGCATCTGTAACTTCACCTAAGTCCCCTTCCATTATCTTGAGTAAGCTATACAAAGTTAAACCAATTCTATGATCCGAACACCTTCCCTGGGGGAAGTTATAAGTCCTAATCCTTTCAGATCGGTCACCGGTTCCAACAAGTCCCTTTCTTTCAGCAGCTTCTTTGGAGCTCTTTTCTTGCTGAAGCTTATCAAATATTCTGGCCGTCAAAGTCTTCTTGGCCTTTTCCTTATTCTTAAGCTGACTTCTTTCATCCTGACAAGAAACCACTTCTCCTGTAGGAATATGAGTCATACGAACGGCGGAGTCAGTAGTGTTAACTGACTGCCCACCTGCTCCAGAAGAGCGGAAGACATCAATCCTCACATCATTCATATCAAGTTGAAAATCAAGTTCTTCAACTTCAGGCAGCACAGCGACTGTAATTGTAGAAGTGTGAATACGCCCTTGAGATTCCGTCTTTGGTACTCTTTGAACCCGGTGCACTCCAGACTCATACTTTAATTTGGAGTAGACCTTATCGCCAGAGATAGAGAAGATAACTTCTTTTAGGCCTTCATCACTACCGGAAACTGAGATGTCTTCGGTCTTAAATCCAAGGGATCTGCAATAGTTCTGATACATGCGGTAAATATCTGCGACGAAAATACTGGCTTCGTCCCCACCTGCTCCGGCACGAATTTCAACAATAACGTTCTTATCATCAAGAGGGTCTTTTGGTAGAAGAAGAAGTTGGAGTCGGTCTTCCAAGAGAGGAATCTCACTCTCTTTTTCAGAGAGCTCCTCTTTTGCCATCTCTCTCATTTCTTCATCTTTCTCATTCTTTAATATTTCTTTAGCTTCTTCTACATCGGCTTTAACCTGCTTATATTCTTTATAAGCAATAACAATATCTTCTAGATTAGCTCGCTCTTTAGTAATGGCCTGATACTCTTCTTGCCTTTCATAGAGGGTTGGATCCCCCATTTTTTCAGTTAAGGTATTAAAGCGACCAACAACGTCCTCTAATTTACTAAAGATAGACATGAATACTTCCTTAATCTTCTAAAACTTTATTAAAAAAAAACCCTCCAAAGGCAAGGCCTGAGGAGGGAGTATAGTCATTTTAAATTTAATGCGCTAACCATTCATCGAATCGAGAAACTCTCCATTCGTTTTAGTCTTCGTCACTCTACTTAGCATAAATTCCATTGCATCGATCGTATTCATCGGATGAAGAACTTTACGAAGAACGTAGACTCTTGGAAGGTCGTTCTTCTCCATTAGCAAGTCTTCCTTTCTTGTAGACGACTTATTGATATCGAGCGCTGGAAAAATTCTCTTTTCAAGAAGCTTTCTATCAAGTTGAATTTCAGAGTTACCAGTACCTTTAAATTCTTCAAAGATAACTTCGTCCATTCTTGAACCTGTATCAATAAGAGCAGTAGCAATAATAGTAAGAGATCCACCCTCTTCAATATTTCGAGCAGCACCAAAGAATCTCTTTGGTCTGTGAAGAGCATTAGAGTCAACACCACCAGAGAGAATCTTACCTGATGGAGGAACAACAGTGTTATAGGCCCTAGCAAGCCTAGTTATAGAATCCAGAAGAATAATCACATCTTTGCCAGCTTCTGTAAGTCGCTTTGCTTTTTCTAAAACCATCTCAGCAACTTGAACGTGCCGATTAGCTGGCTCATCAAATGTTGAAGAGACAACTTCCGCCTCAACATTTCTCTTCATATCTGTCACTTCTTCCGGCCTCTCATCAATAAGGAGGACAATCAGAACTGACTCGGGATGATTTGTTGTAATTGAGTTTGCAATATCTTGAAGGAGAACTGTTTTACCCGCCTTAGGAGGTGCAACAATCAGGCATCTTTGGCCAAAACCCTGCGGAACAAACATATCAATAATTCTTGTGCTGTAATTCGTAGGCTTCGCCTCTAGGTTGATCTTACGATCAGGGTATAAAGGAGTCAGGTTATCAAAGAGAACAGTCTTCTTATGCTGCTCAGGAGTCTGATCGTTTACTGTGCTGACCTTTAAGAGGGCAAAGTATCTCTCGCCATCTTTAGGTGGTCTAATTTCACCTTCAATTGAGTCACCTTTCTTAAGACCAAATCGGCGAATTTGACTTGGGCTGACATAAATATCATCAGCACCAGGAAGGTAGTTATATCCAGGAGACCTTAGGAAACCAAAACCATCTGGGAGTATCTCAAGGACACCACCGCCAAAGATTTGCTCATCTTTTTTAGCTTTTGCTTTAAGAACTGCAAAGATAACCTCGTGCTTCTTCATTGCACTTGAATTTTCAACTTTAAGCTCAGCCGCGAGTGCATTAAGCTTTTTTATTTCCATTCCTCTAAGATCGTTAAGATGCATTAAGCCCTACCCCTTCTCTAATTTATTTCTATTGTTGGTTTATTAATTGAATTATTAGTTTGATGACCTCTTCACAGTCGATGTGTGAAAATAACCTGATGACCTCCACCTACTCTTAGCTCTTGAATCTTTCTACTGTATATTAAGATAGAGACAAAATTCTTAAGAGGGCCTGAAATACATTCGGTACGGTTTTTTAGATAGCTCAATATTAACTTATGACGTCTCTATGTCAAGGTTCTAGATAATTATGATTTTTAAAAGGTCACACTTGCCAATGGCGATATTCTACGTCAGTTTCAAAAGATGAATGCAGACAAGCTTCCTACCATCACAGAACTCCAGCAAAGAACAATCCTTGGCATTGACTATGGTGAGAAAGTAACAGGACTTGCGACCTACACACTAGGTCAAGACCCATTCCCTCTTCTCCAAGGTAGAATTATAATGAATCAAGTTCCTCATTGGATGGGGGAAATAACTAGAATCATTAAGGATGAAGAGATAAATTTGGTGGTTCTTGGCATTCCCTTTTTTACAGATGGTAAAGAGTCAGGAATGACAAGAAGAGTTAAAAAAAAGGCTGAAGAACTAAGAAGAGAAATTGCCCCTACCACGCTCTACCTGCAAGATGAGACCCTCTCAAGTGTAGAGGCCAAGGAAAGAATGGTAGCTGATCCCAGATTTAATTTCACCATAGACATGAAGAAAATTGATGCGGTTGCCGCTTCGATTATAATAGAATTGTTTTTAAATGAAGTGAAGAATTGTAATTAGAAGAAAAGCAGGGTTCGTATGAAAAAGATTTGGTGGATTTTTATAATAGTTGCTCCAGCAATAGCAGTCTCCATGGCCGGCATCATGGTCTATTATATGATGAGTGTTTGGGAATATAGCGGTAAAGACATGGTCTTTGAAGTCAAACCAGGAGAAGGCTTTTCTCGTATTAACGGAAGGCTCCATAGCAAGGACATTATTAGTAGTGCTAAAATTTTCCATCGCTATGCTCAGATAAATAAGCTCACTACTAAATTTAAGGCAGGAAAGTTTGAAATCAAGCAAGGCTCCACTATGATGGAAGTCTTTGATACTCTCATTCAGGGGCAGAGTATTACAAACTCTGTAACAATCCCTGAAGGCAAGAACCTTTTTGAAATTGCTCAAATCTTAGAAGACAAGAAAATCATAAATGATAAGAAGGAGTTTATTAGGCTTGCAAAAGATCCTGCTTATACCAAGTCTCTAGGGATACCAGCTCAAAGAGTTGAGGGTTATCTCTACCCAGACACTTATCGCTTCACCCCCAACTCAAAGCCTAAAGATATTATTTCCTCGATGGTTAATGTATTCAAAAAGAAGATTTCATCTTTAGACTTTAGCAGCACGCCCCAAAAGCTAAATCAATTCGAAGTCATCACGCTAGCAAGTGTCGTTGAAAAAGAAACTGGTGCCGCTCAAGAAAGACCAGAGATAGCAGGGGTCTTCATCAATCGACTAAAGAAGCGCATGAGGCTTCAGTCGGACCCAACAACAATTTATGGTATCTATGAAACATTTGATGGCAATTTAAGAAAGAGGGATCTGCTGCAAAAAACAGCTTATAATACTTATAAAATCCCTGCTCTTCCTATAGGGCCTATTTCAAGCCCAGGCCTGCTCTCCATTAAAGCCGTTCTCAATCCTAATTCTCATAACTACCTCTACTTCGTTTCTTTAAACAATGGTAGGCACTACTTCTCTAAAACTTACAAAGAGCATAGGCAGGCCGTTCAACGGTATCAGAAGAATTGGAAGGCGCGCTCAGGCAAGAGCTGGCGTGATCTTAAGAAGAAGTAATTTAATTACTTAGCTTTTTCCTTTGCTTCTTTCTTTAGTTTTTTCTTTGCTATTTTCTTTTCTATTTTCTTTGGTTTTTCCGTTACTTTTTTTTCGGCTCTCTTCTTTTCTAATTCTATATCAGTGAGCCTTCTCTTAGCGCTTGTTCTCACTAGCTGATTCTTATCCTCTCCAAGCTTGAGAAGAATCTTTTCAGATACACCCTTATGGTTACTTATCTCAAAGCGAATAGAACTTCTCTCATCAAGATAGTAACGATCATGAATGAGTGGGCCTAAACTATCATGCCTAATAACCTCCACTATGGCAGCGAGGTTATTTGAACTCAAAAATTTTTCGACCTCTTCAACTTTCTTAGCTGAACGTATTTTCTTGAGTATATTAGTCACTTAAAAGGCCTTTCTTAAATTTTTCTCTAGCAAGAATCAAGTACCAAAGCTTGGTACTCAACAATAGTACTATATTACACTCAAC
>CALHBL010000337.1 GCA_937930825.1 uncultured Bacteriovoracaceae bacterium | reverse complement strand
TCTTTTAAAGTTCCATGGACGTATGGCCATAATAATGAGAGTCATCACCATGAGCGTCCCAACAATGAAAGAGCTTGGGCTACCTAGTGAATTACAGGGCTTTGTAAATGCAAAGAGAGGCCTTGTCTTAGTTACTGGTGTAACAGGTTCTGGAAAAAGCTCCACCCTGGCCTCCCTTATTCAAGAAATAAACTTAACAAGGGAAGAGCATATTTTAACAATTGAAGACCCTATTGAGTTTATTTTTAATTCTCAAAAATGTAGAATTACTCAAAGAGAACTTGGCACAGACACTGACAGCTTTAAAGATGCTCTAAGAGGTGCTCTTCGTCAGGATCCAGATATTATAGTTATTGGAGAGCTTAGAGATGCTGAAACCATTCAAATTTCCATGAAAGCTGCTGAAACTGGACACCTTGTTTTTGCAACCGTTCATACAACGAACGCTGCTACAACAATTAACAGAATAGTTTCCATGTTTCCTCCTGAAGAACAGGACAACGTGAAGCTCAGGCTCTCTGAGTGCCTCTTTGGTTCGATTAGTCAGAGGCTTCTTCCTACAAGTGACGGCAAGGGCAGGATTTGCGCTCAAGAAATAATGGTCAATAAAGTGGGTATTCAAGACTCTATCAGTGGAAAAGAGCCACTCTCTGGTATGTATGTCACGATCGAAAAATCTAAAGGCTCCATGCAATCATTTGATCAGCATCTTACAAAGCTCTATAAAGCAGAGAAAATCACCTACGATGTGGCAGTTGAAGCCGCCTCATCCCCTAGCAATTTTGAACGAAACCTAGAATTTGGTGACAATGATGAAGATCAAGATGATACTCAAAAGAAATCTAAAGAAAAATCTCAAGATCTGGACAACGAAGAAGGTCTAGAAAATCAACTTGTTCTCAATACCGACTAGGGGGAGCTTTCCCCCTCTCCATTGATCCAGTATCAATCCTGTGCGCTATTAAGTATAACTACTACTTAGATAGAGTTTAATCTAGATTAAAAAAATCATCAGATAGAGGAGCTATTTCATAGTCATCAATAAAGTCAAAGCTCCCACTTTCCATATCAGATGATAAGAGGCCATCTTCCACTCCAGAAGTTATGAAATCCCCTTCAGTGGACTCAGAGCAATTCCCATTAGAATCAAAGTAACTGCGAACAAATTCCTTCCCTTTGCCACTCATTAACGCCTCAAGAGTATCGCCTCCATTTTCTTTCTTTAATTCTCTGAACTTATTAGCAATGACTCCTGGATTCAAACCGCCGTGCCTATTTGTCTGAGTTGGATTCTTATAATCAACGACTTTATCGAGCCCAATCCCTTTAGCTTTCTTATAAATTTCATCTTGTAATATCATCTGATCGATCACACATGGCATCTCGACAATAGAGCTAACATGGTTAGAAGAGTGATAATACGCTTCCCCTGGTAAGGAATGCTGAACATGGCAAAGCTCGTGTAAGGTCACCACTTGAGGAGGAACATAGGCGTTATACTCTTTATTGGTTATTCCCCTAGGGTCAACCATTGCATGAGTTTCCCAATTATTATATTCATTATCTAAATCTGAAGTAATAGTAACTCCAGGCCAGAATTCATTCTCCTCAATCACTTGTGAGTACTTTAAATCAAATGATTTTAGGAACTTATTTAAAGGTTCCATTGATAATCTATCTACTTCTTCTTTTAACTCACTTGGTATCATGGTCAAGGCAGCAGGTGACAACTTGTTACCACTGGCCTCGTCAGGACAGTTTGGATTTTGATGGTATAGAGAATTGCCGAATCTAATAAATTCATGATTTTCTTTAACAAAATCTCTATACTTTTTCATACTGCCAGCTTTGATGCCTAGAATAGGGCTAAACTCATTATGTCGCCCATTTTCAATTTCCATCGGACCAATAAGCTCAAGATTATTCAACTCACACGCCTTGACGACTTTCTTAAAGGCGACATAAGCAAGCTGCAACTGGTAAGTTTCAATCTCAAGTTTTCCACTTCTATCTACCGCTTTTACTGCCAAGTTCTTATAGAAATCTATAATTTTGTGTACATCCCGGCCAATCACTGAGAGCTCGGGGGACACTTTATCGAGGCAACCAAAAGCAGCATCACAAACTTCGAGGTAATCATTCACTGACTTTGCAATATATTGATTCTCTGCTTTGGTAGTGCCAAAGCAGAACATGATTGAAAAAAAGAGTATATAACTGAATCTTACCATTTAAGACTTATCGTTATTTTTACAAGTTGCTTAAAAATTCTGTCTAAAAAAGCAAGCCTAATCATAATCGCGAAACTATTAATCATCACAAAGCATTTCTTCCCACAAAGCATTCTTCTTCCTCATCTCTTCATTACGCTTAGGGTGCTCAGGATAGTATATTTTATCATCTTTTGGGTCGCATTCACCTACACAGAGATAGTAAATGAAATCATCTGACTTATTAATTAAGGTATGTGAAACACCAGAGCCAGCTTTAAAATCTATACCTGTCTGGGGCTTAGCTCTATACGCTTTACCGTTAAGATTAACTATAGGATCACCCTCTAGAACAAAGACAAACTCTTCTTCAACAGAGTGAGCATGGGGCCATGAAGTTCTCTTCCCGGCAGGAATTCTTTCAAGCCAAATAGCAATACTTTTCATACCAAAACGCCGACTAAGACAGACCCCATTAGTAAATGTTTCAGTATCCCCTGGATAGGAATAGCTATCATCAGGAAGATTTCCAAAGGCATTGAAGACCTCTATCTCATTATCAACTAATGACGAATCAAAATAGCCAGGAAGACCAGGGTGTTCACCAAGAACCTGAGTGGGTATGTCCTTCCACCAGTTATCACCACATTCTGTTTCTAAGCTAGCATCAAGGTGAAAATAGTACTGATTATCCACTTTGGTTCTATCTCCCGAAACAAAAATCTCACAAGGTTCTTGGTAATTATTGATAAAGCAGTGACCAATACCAGTACCTGCAGGAAAACCAATACAGTCTCCCTTATTCATTTTTTTAATCTTTCCATTAAACCAAAGATCAATCTCTCCTGAGATTACAAAAACAAACTCTTCTTCGAGACTTTCAGCATGAGGCTCTGAACTCCTATATCCAGGAGGAATTTTAGAATACTGAGCGGCAACTCTCTGAAGCCCAAAGTACTTTGATATATTAGAATTAAGCTGACCTACTTTTAATTCTTCATTAAATAACTTTGCCTGAATATCAATAGTATTAACAAAATGACCATTTGCTGTGGGAAGATACTTGCCTTGCTGAGCAACTAAGCTTTTCTTCGCCTCTTCAAGAGATAACCAGTAGTAATCGAAGACCTTGCCACTATCTTCATCATCAGGTTCAACGATATGTCTCCACGAATTAGGATTCCCTGAACTCATAATTGAATAAACATGCCTCACATGGGTTTCACTTTTATAATCTGCAATATATTCGAACTGACCAAGATATCGATCAATCTTCTCAAACTTTAAACCTGATTCTTCAAAGATTTCTCTGAGCACGGCCTCTTGAGGACTTTCATTCTCTTGAAGAGTCCCGGCCGGTACCTGCGGATTGACTTCAGGAGTATTAGGGTGATCAAAAACGAGCACCTGCAATGAGTCTTTATACTCACGATAAATATAAGCTAATACTTTTTCAACCACTCCTATTTATACTAGAGTTTCTAAACTTGCGCCAGCAGACCTTACAAAATGGCCGTTGCCACCTGACAAAAATTATTTCCTTCTAGGTCTTGACATTTTTTTTTAGCATCACATCTTAGAATTGTAAGAGGCCGCTGAGTCTTGAGCGGTCTAAACTAACTTTAACAGAGGGGAATAAAATGTTTAGAACAACTATTTTACCGATGAGAGACATTCAGATTAAACCAGCATTCTGGGGTATTGATCGTGATTTAAAAAAAGTTATAGATAATATGGAAAGTGCGTGGGTAGGCAATACTACCGCTTCGCCAACTACAGACTTTAAAGAAACTAATCATGCCTACTTCATGAGTATAGATATGCCTGGCGTTAATAAGAAAAATCTTGAGTTACAAATTGAAGAAGGAAGCATTTCCATTAAGGCCAATAGAGAGCGGGCCTTCGCTAGTGGAGAAGAGAATAAACAAGAAATTTCTCGCATGATCCAACTTCCCAAAGAGGTCAATAAAGAGAAAGTTCAAGCACACTGTGAAGACGGCGTTCTATACTTAGTCTTTCCTAAAATTGAGAAAGAAAAGCCTAAGAAAATAGAAGTGTCGGAAGGTTTGAAAGATGCAACATGGAGTGGTCTCTTAAGTGACAAAAATCAAATTAAAAATGATGCGGTCAGCTAAGAGGCTTTCATTTAAATTACAGAGTTCTGTATTGAACTATCACAAAGGGCGGGGCCATCCCCTCCTTTGTGCTTAGTAGAGGAATGTACCCACTAGTTTGGGCCAGCTACAGCACTATTTTGCGCCTCAACAATTGAAAAGATACATCCCTATAAAAATCAGGTATAGTGCTGTCATGAAAATCTCTCTGTTCTTCTTTTTACTCATCGCTATGAGCTGCTCATCAAAAGAGTTTAAAAATCCTTATAAAGCTCCTTTTGATGGCACGAAGTTTAAAAACTTAGAACCCTTTCCTCCTAAGTCTTTTATGACTCTTTTAAAGTGGAAACTTTTCAAGAATGACCGCAAGGAATGGCCAAATTGGATCGACCTCCCCTTAGGTAAGAAGCCGATTGAAAAAACAAAGAAAGGCGAGGTCATCTACACAGTTATCAATCATGCCACTGTTCTTATTCAAGTTGATGGAGTCAATATATTAACAGACCCCATATGGTCAGAAAGAACTTCTCCAGTTTCATTTGCCGGACCAAAGCGAGTTCATAGGCCAACAATCAAGTTTGAAGACCTTCCTCCTATTGATATTGTCCTCATTTCCCATAATCACTACGACCACTTAGATTTGCCTACCTTAAAGAGATTAAGTAAAGAACACTCCCCGAAGATTTTGGTAGGCCTCAAGAATGGCGGTCTTTTAAAAGGTGAAGATATAAAGAATTTTGTTGAAATGGATTGGTACCAAGATTTTGATTATAAAGGTCTCAAGATAACCTTTACTCCGAATCAGCATTGGTCCGCAAGAGGTCTCTTTGATAAATTTGAAACTCTTTGGGGCGGCTATATTGTAGAATCTGACAAGGGGCCGATCTACTTTGCTGGAGATACTGGTTATGGAAAGTTCTTTAAGAAAATCAAGGAAAGGTTTCCCAATATTATCTTAAGCTTTCTTCCCATCGGTGCCTTTGAGCCCCGATGGTTCATGAAACCGGCGCATATTAACCCAGAAGAAGCAGTGCAAGGCCACGAGGAACTTGGCAGCAAGCACAGTGTAGGTATTCATTTTGGAACTTTCCAACTCACTGATGAGGGACGAGATGAGCCTATCAAGGCGTTAAAAAAGTCTTTAATAGGAAGGGATATTAGCTTCTTAGTACCTCAATTTGGAAAATCGTATAGCTTGTGATGATGCTACATCTGACTGGTTAGTTAGCTAAGTTTAAAAATTCTTTTAATCTCTGAGTCTGGCTTAAGCTGACCAGCTCTATAATCCATAATTTTCTTTCTGGTCTTATTCACATAGTAGTGAAGATGGATCATGACACCGAATTTATCATCAATCTCCATTTTAGAAATAATAAAGCCCGCTTTTAATTTAGGGATAATGACTGCATTATTGGTTGCGCAGTGACGAGAGTAAATGAGCTGGAAACCTTTTTCTCTTAAAGTCTCAGTGCACTTTGAGAGTAATTTACTATAGACCCCTCTTCTGCGGTATGCTGGAAGAACTGCGGAGTTACACATATAGAAGTTAGCGCTATTTTCTTGAAACCCCCAACTCTCCACCCAACAAACTCATCACTATCATCGAAAACCCCCAAATAAAGTTTGTAAGGGCTACCTAAATCTCTACCAAGACTCTTAAAATTATCAAGTTCACTCTCTGACAATAGTTCCCAAAGATCGTAGCTATGGTCTTCTTCAAACACAACTACCTTATGCTTATTATAGAGCGCCTTAAACTCATCTTCTTCCATAACTCTTACTTCAAAGCTAGACATCTAATCCCTCTGTTAAATTGGTCTTTATCTCATTTTATATTTTCCTATTTTTTCCACAAGGATATTCTCAATTTTTATGCCACGCTCCTTGGCTTCGCAGTCGCTCGCCTTTTTTAACTGAATGAGAAGTTCTGCAATGTACCTTATGGCCTGTATAAGAGAAGACAGTAGATTTCCTATACTTGATTATATTTAAAAAGCTACTTATCGGCCGGATGATTAACACCGTCCCTAACGGGAATATCTTCTAACTCAAATGGGTTCACACCTTCTAAGCAGGCAATATTAAATCCATACTGAGTTGGATTAGAACGTCTCTGATGGTGAGTATAAATTCCACAAACAGAACAAAAGAAGTGCTTCGCCGTCATTGTATTGAACTGATAAAGTGATAATTTCTCTTCACCTTTTAAAATTTTTAAATCCTTCAACAAAACAGATGCGACAATGGCTCCACGTCTTCTACACATTGAACAGTTACACCTTCGTGGATTTTCTAATTCATTAGGCAAGTGTAACTCTAAAACTACTGAGCCGCAGTGACATGTTAATTTATGATACTTATTTATTTTCATGAATTAATCCTATATTTGTGCGGGCCGAACTTGTGCTGGCACCCAAGTAAATACTAGGCTATTCTTACACTATGAAGACAACCTATTTAATATCTACTCTTGTGATTGTTATTTCTGGATGTTCATCCATTTCTAATAAATTTGATTACCCGATAAATATCAATAAATATAGTAACGATACTGTAACCGTTCAAACAGCGGTTAACTTAGCAAAACAATCTTACTTAAAAGGGTGCGTCGATAAGTCTAAAGAATACAGTAAAGAGAAAACTGTAAGGCCATGCCTTTTAAAGGCCGACGACTATATTCGAGAGAATATAATTTTCATTTTGGATCAGGATGGAAAAGATTTAAAACGCTAACCCTTGGACATAACAGAAGTGGTATAGGAGGTATTTATTGTGCAATGACTTTGGTTTTAACTGAGAAGGGTTAACCTATAATAATTACATTAACGAAATCCCTTATTGGTTAACATGCTCTCAATTGCTATGACTAATCAAGTTTACCAATTTAAGGAGTTCTCAATGAAAAAATCAATCTTAATACTTGCTTGCCTTAGCTTCTCTCTTGCCTCTGTCAATGCAGGAAATATTATAAATACTCGTATAGAAAAAACAGTTTACTCGGTTGAGAGTTTTTCACTTATTCTTGATGCCGAAGGTGGAAAAATATTTAACCCAGATCAAAGTGTTACTTTCCTCAAGCCATACGTATTAGTTGGTAAGAATAAGAGAAAGTTATATATTCTTGGTAACTATAAAGCTATATGCGCAATAGCTGGGATGGAGTACCATATGGACGAAGCCCCTAGTACAACGAGTGGTCATTTTCCAACTCTTGAAATTGATAGAGAGGGCAATGCTGTTAATCAAACGAATTCTAGTCGTATATTATCATTAATTACTTGTAAGAAATAAAAAATGAGCATGGAATAAGTCAACCTTTCTTAAAAGTACTTAGTCTTGTTTTATGATATCATTATAGAATTATGAAAATAAGAAACTCCATAGCTCTACTATTATTGGTGATACTACTATCAGCGAACACTACTCAATTAGAAAAAGAAGTTCCGGAATTAGGGCCGAAGTGTCTTGAAAAGTGCGTAACCCCTTTTGGAGAACTTCTTGGTAGTGCCGGGATAGGACTTGAGGCCTATAGTAATTGTCGTGCCTCTTGCGTTGTATGGCGGCCAAATAAGGTAAAAATAAAAGAAGAAGCGGAGCCTGTTTATACAGGAGTGAAATGGCAATGTGTGGAATATGCCAGGCGATGGCTCCTTATTAACAAAGGTGTTGTTTACGGTAGTGTTGATTATGCTTATCAGATTTGGGATCAGATTAAATTCTACGAATCACCTAATAAAAAGAAGAAGATTTGCACAAAGAATTATCCTAATGGATCAAAAGTAGCTCCCATAGTTGGCGATCTTCTTATTTATGCTAAAGAATTTGCTGACACTGGACACGTTGCTGTTGTTTCGCAAGTTGATAAAGAATTAAAATGGATTCGCGTCGCCGAAGAAAATAATTTAAATCAGAAATGGCCTGGCAATTACGCTAGAGAAATTAAGCTTACTAAAAAAGGTAATGGTTATCATGTTGATGATAGGTATTTAATTGGTTGGAAGCGTGCTTTAGCGGAATGTCCTGAGTAATAAAGTAATTGAGTGCCATGCTCCTCAGATTTCGCAATTGTAGAAAAAAAGAAGGGGGCCGGCAACGAATGCTCCTCATCTTTTATTTCAAAAATCTAGGTTTTATTTTGTTTTCAATAATTTCACCACCAACAAAAGCAACCTCATAAGCTGAAGCAGTAGGCCTTGAGCTAACAAACTCAACTAATTTCCCATCGACATAATATGAAGCAACCCCATCATCACAAGCAATACCGTTCTTCATCCCTTCAGAGAGAAGCTGATGATATGATTCACGTCTATCGGACTCTCCATCATAATGAGGGCAATTTGATCCTTCTAATAGGCCAAGACAATCTAATGAAGATAACTTCCCCGGAACAGAGTCAGTTACACCTTGTTCAAACCAACAAATTGATCCGGCACTAATCCCAGCTAAAACAGTTCCCTTCTCATAGGCTTCTTTCAAATAAATATCTAGATTCCACTCTTTCCATAAGGCCATTAGATTTCGAGTATTACCTCCACCTACATAGAATATGTCTTTATCTAAAACAAAGTCTCTTAGGCTACCTTCGGGGCCTTTATATAAGGAAAGATGAGAGGGCTTACAGTTTAACTCTTTCATTGATACATAGAATTTCTCAATATAGCTTTCAGCGTCTCCACTGGCCGTTCCAATAAAACAAATCTTAGGCCTTTCTTTACCTGATAAAGATAGTAGAAATCTATCTAGTGCTAAATTATCTGGCTCCATGGAGAAACCTCCACCACCCATTGCTAATATTTGTTTTTTCATATTACTTCCTCATTATCTCTAAATACGCATAATGAACTTTTGTCTTCATTCGCTTAGCTAGTCTTACCACTTTCTAGATTTTTCATTAAATATGAATATCTTCCTAAAGAAATCTTGAAGGGATTTGTATTATATTTTCAGAGAGCATTTCAATATTATTAGAATTATTGATTAAAATACCTAAGGGTAATTCGTGACTTTTAAGAAATTTACTCAACCCAGTTAGCTGTTTTAACCTTGTAGAGCTACCGTATTTGATCTCTATTGGAAGAGTTCCAAATTCACCTTCTATGATAAAATCCACTTCACTCCCACTCTTTGTTCTGTAGTAGTAATAGTTAAGTCCTACATGGTCCGTTGCCTGGAAACCTCTAATAAGTTCTTCTATGATAAAGGACTCAAAATTTTGACCGACCAATGAAGAATTGTGTAGCTTTTCAAAATCAAATATTACTTGAAGAGAATTGCATAAACCTGAATCTCTAAAGATCCCTTTAGGCATTTTTATCAGTGACTTAACTTTAGAGCTTTCATAGCTTGGTATACTTCTCCAAACCATCGTTCCGTCTGCGATATCAAGATAACTTTTAACTGTTGATTCATTTACATCCAAAGATCTTCCAAACTGAGACCTATTAATGATAGTTCCAGAGTGCTGTGTTAACATGTTAATAAAGCGGCGAAATTTAACACTATCTAATTTAGGGAAGAGAGCGCGAATATCTCTTTCAACATAGGTTTTAAAGTAGTTTTCCATCCATGTTTTGAAGTAGGTCAAATCATGTGCTTTCTGTATCGGTTGGGGATATCCTCCAAACACCAAACCATTTAACATATCTTCTTGGCTTACCTCTGAAGCTAATTTTTTCAAATTACCTATAGTCAAGGCATTGATCTGGGATTCAAAGCACTTATAAAATGAGGATAAGTTTTTATTCTTTAATTCAGTAACTTTAAAAGGTGAGAGTTCAAATACGGCAACCCTTCCGGCTAAACTTTCTGATACATTTTTTAGTAAATCTGGGGAGCTTGAACCCGTTAAGATAAATCTACCATTGGCCTCTCGATTATTATCGATAACTCCTCTCAGGGTACGAAATAAATCACCTGAAAGCTGAGCCTCATCTATAATAATATGTTCTGGACTCTGGTTGAAAAAGAAATTCAAATCATCGTGAATTTTGTCAAAAGTCTGGGGATTTTCAAGGTCAATATACTTCCACTCAGGTCTGAGCCCTTTACTCAGTGAAGTCTTTCCACATTGTCTCGGACCAATAATCACTACACAGGGGAAGGAGTTAAGTAACCTATTAATTTTACGTTCACAATGCCTCTTTAGATAGTCCATATTCAGATGATACTTCTGAATATAGACGGTGTAAAGACTGGAAAAATAGCGTGTCTTAGAGCTGCCAGGGATCTGGCACCAGCAGACTTTATGCTGACCGAGCGTTATTAATTACTATTTCTTACTACTTAGCTCCATTGAGATTAATGCATTGTCAGCACGAGGTCTGCTGGCACGAATGCTTCAAAATGGATTCGCGTGGCCGAAGAAAATAATTTAAATAAGAAATGGCCTGGTAATTACGCTAGAGAAATTAAGCTTACTAAAAAAGGTAATGGTTATCATGTTGATGATAGGTATTTAATTGGTTGGAAGCGTGCTTTAGCGGAATGTCCTGAGTGATATTGCAAGCGCTATAAAAAAGCGTGATTTTGTGTCATTTACCTTGGTTTCGCAGCTCGATTTATTACCTATAAATGCTCAATTGAAATGGTCACTCATCTAGAGAAGCCCTGATGAAATGCTCCTCTTCCACATAAGACTTCCAACTTACTGATTTTGTTATTATTTTTTGTGATATTAATTATTTACAATGCCATCCTAATCCTCAAAGATATAAGCACATTTAACTTTCTAATGACTACAGGAGAAATTTATCTTGAATGAGGAAAATATTTTAGAGAGGAACAATGTAACAATCCACGGAGAAGGTAAGAAAGTTATGATGTTAGCTCATGGCTTTGGCTGTGATAAAAGGATGTGGAGATTTTTACTTCCTACACTCTCTGAAAACTATAAGATTATTTTATTTGATTATGTAGGCTCCGGAGGTTCAAAGTTTTCAAACTTCCCTACTGAAAAGTACTCAACATTAAATGGTTATGCTCAGGATGTTTTAGATATCATTCGGGCCCTAAAGCTTGATAATGTCATATTCATTGGGCATTCCGTGAGCAGTATGATTGGCTTAATAGCCTCATTAGAAGAGCCTGACCTTTTCTCAAATCAAATAATGGTTTGTCCCTCTCCTTGCTTTTTGAATGATCCTCCAAATTATCAAGGAGGCTTTGAGGCTTCTGATTTAGAAGAACTTATTAACTTGATGGATAAGAACTATATTGGATGGGCGGAATATTTAGCTCCGCTAGTGATGGGAGCAAATGCTCCTCAAGAGTTGGTTGGAGAGCTTTCCGATAGTTTTTGCTCTACAGACCCAATTACTGCTAAGACTTTTGCAAAAGCAACTTTTTTCTCTGATCACAGAGACCTTTTACCAAAGTCAGACTTAAGAACCCTAATTATTCAATCGGCCACAGATACTCTTGCTTCTATTCATGTTGGTGAATATCTCAAAGAAAATCTAAGCAATAGCGTTATGCAAACTATAGACTCAACGGGACACTGTCTTCATATGACTGACCCTGATGAAACAAATCGTATAATTTTAGATTTTTTAGAAGATTAGCAGGTGAAAGTAGAAAGCTCTAACCTTATTTGTGATGAGCTACCCTGTAGCGTTATCGAAGTCAGCAAAGAAAGAGTTATTCTTAATTGTAATACATATGCATCTAACTTAGTAAAAAAGCCTATTGATAAACTAATTGGTCTCAAAGTTGACTCAATACTAAGCCTAGCATCTAAAATTTTTATAGATAGTTATTTGTATCCTTTGTTACTTAAAGATTCAATCGCTAAAGAAGTTCAAATCACAATACAGAATATTGACAATGAAAAAATTCCTGTCGCAGGAAATGTATTTCAAAGAGATGATGGTTCATCTATTTGGACCTTTTTTGAATGTCATAATAGAGATAAGCTGTATGAGATGCATTTGAGGGCCAAAGATTCTATTAAAGAACAGAGTGATGAGCTATCAGGCCTATATCTTCAAATTAAAAAAGATCATAGTGACTTATGGGTTTTTTCTCGTAGCCTTTCTCATGATTTTAAAGGACCTATTGTAAGGGCCCATCAATTAATTTTACTGGCCCAAGAAGACTTAGCTTCTAAGGGCTTAGATATTGCTGACGAGTTAGAACTACTTGATATGGCTCAAAAGTCCTTGAAAGAACTCTTAAACCTTATCAAAGGACTTTTAGACTTCATATCTATAGAGAAAAAATCTCAGAAAAGTGAGCCTGTTCAGCTTAATGAGGTAATAGATCAAGCTATTTCACTTAATAAAGAATATATAGAAAGTGGAGCGATTGTAGAAAGGGATGACCTCCCTTTAGTGCAAGGAGAATCTGGACAATTAAATATTTTATTTAAAAACCTTATTGGGAATGGCTTAAAGTACAATACTGGGGAAACTAAGGTCTCAATTACAGCTGACCTTATCTCTCGTAAGGACTACTGTATAGTTAGAGTTAAAGATAATGGTATTGGTATACCCAAAGATCAATTAGAAAATATTTTTAAGCCCTTTGCAAGAGTTCATACCTCAGAAACATATGAAGGAAGTGGTCTTGGCTTATCAATTGTTCAAAGAATTGTGGAAAAACATAGAGGAGATATTGCAGTAGAAAGTGAGCCTGGCAAAGGCACCACTTTTATAGTCTCATTGCCGGTCTTTTCGACGAAGAGTGGGATGCTAAAATAGCTGGGCTATTTTGGACCTGAGCTTTGCTCAGGACGTGTCGCAAATGCCAGAACTACCCGACCTAAAATGGGAAGGATTACAAACTTAACAATTTCACTGAATTAAAGATATAGTCGTTGATTCGAGCTTTCGTTGCATTCTCGTTATTTCACTCAAAAGACCAAGCTTTCACTATTCTACTGCCTACACTGACTATCAATTACTCTTCCTATTCTTCCTTAGGTCAATAAACTCATCATCTGCTAAAGGACCGACAACGCCACGCCCCTTCGTTGGTGGTTTTGCCATTGGTTCACAATAAGGTGTTAAGTACGAAGTGTGAGGTAAGACAAATTCTTTTACAAACGGATCATTCTCAACTTCTGACCTAAGCCAAATTTCTCCAGGAATATTAAACACCCAGAATAAGTCCTTTCTTCCTGTATAACTAAACTGCTTTTCAACTATATTCGCTAATAATTTAACTGCATGGATTGAATTTTCATCAAATCTATAACTAGCATTATAGTGAATTGAATCATTTCTGTATTTCTTCAAGGAAGTAAAGTTCTCCGCAACCTTATCATCAATTACTCCCCAGTCTTGCAACACTTCGATTGGCAAATCCCAGTTATCAAAACTCTTCTTTTTATAAACTTTTTTATAATGAGATGAGGATTTAAAATAATCTCTAGTCTTAAGTATTAAGCGATTAAGTATCCTCTCTCCAAGTGCACCAGCCGCTGTTTGAGCGGGATAGAAGTTACCACAAACATATGAGCACACAACCTCTCGTAATAAATGGTAATATTCTTCTGGCGTTCCTATAAATGAAAGATCAAGGTCAACAAACCTCTGAAGCTTTACCTCAAAGTCCTCTGTTCCCCACTCTGCTTTCAAGGAAGGAATTATTTGATCTCGTACGCCTTCATGTGCCTCTTTTTTTACTGCATTAACTCTTGTATCAAGAGCATATGAGCAAACCCTGTACATTCTAGCAATTCTTTCACATATATATTTTTCAAACAAAGGTTCTCTACCCGCCAACTGCTCTTTTGTTAAAAGAGAATAGTCGACCTCAATATGCTCTTCCTCGCACTCTAGACATCTCAATACCCTCACGTCTGACATTTTTATATCGCCCTCAAGAACGCATCATACTGTTCAGGATCTTTTTCCTTGATCTTTTCAAGAACAAATTTTGCAACTTTAACTGTTTCAGGGATATCCACTGCGAGAGTCCCTTTCTCTACCTGACCTTCAGAATGTGACATTTCATTACTAATTCTTTCAACTAAAACTTTAGCAACTTTATCATCACCAAAAAACCTTTCAGCTTTTAATTTAGCATCTTCTTTGCTTGGGTAACGATAAAATAGGTAACTTTCTAAAAACTTTCTTAAATTATTTCCAAAATTGTAAAACACGTCATAATTAGGAGATGAAATATCACCGTCTGCACATGCCTTAATCTTTTCAAATAAATAGTTAAACTCGGTTACATAGAAAGAAAGATGCCTTGGCATGAGCTTAATCACTGAATTCTTGTGACCTCTCTCAATCATAAAATATTCAATCAATTCATTCTTTTTCTTATCAACCTTTTCAAATGGGGTGCTTAGTCTTTTTAAGAATTTCATAAACTCCAAGTTATGTGTTGAAAGAAATAGCTGTGCGTAATTATATTTATTCCCATTACCGGTGTCAGTTGGAGACGTTAACTCATTCTCAATAAGACTAAAAATGAAAAATATATGATTGCTGTCTAAACTTGAAATAGGATCATCTATCCAAATAATTGTCTCTTCTTTTTTTGTATTAAGATCATGTAGTTTTGCCATAAAATAACAAAATGCGATTAAGCTAGATTCTCCTTCACTGAGATTCTTTGCTTCTTCTTCACCCCTTCTAATTTGAAATGATCCCACTCCATCGCCTTCGATATGTTCTAGTCTAAGTGAGTTATGACCAAAAAAGTCAGACAGGTACTTATTAATTTTCTCAGCTCCTTTACTCTCATCCTTCAACTCAGACTCATGTTCCCTAAGTTCATTCTCAAGCTTCTCTTTTACAGTTCTTTCTTTTTCAAAATCTTCTTTAGAGTCATTGTAATCTAATTTAGCCTGAGACACATTTGCAACTTCCACAGAGTAATTAATTTCATCAATAAACTTTTTTACTTCAATTTTTCGAAGTAATTCATGTGCCTTATTTTTATTCTCTTCTAGCTTTGATCCTGATTCGTTATTAATCTTAACGAGCTTGTTAAACTCTTCTACTAAACTGTCCATACTCAGAACATGCAACTCAAACGTCTCCTCGGCTGTAACTACTTTAAAAACATCCTCTTCTTTCTTATCTAGGAAAGATTTGAGATTATTTAAAAATGCCTTAATCTTACCTTTCTCAGTATTAACTCTTTTTTCCAAGTCATTATGTTTATCGCTAAATTCACTATAAAATGTATTAAGAGCAGGCAAAACTATATTGTCGAGTTTTCCTATTGCCAACTCAACTGTTTTTTTCTGTTGAGTTATTTTTTTTGTCAGCTCTTCAGATTCTTTATTAAAATGATTTTTCAATCTTTCCCATGCTTGATCCGTGAGTTTACTATCACAAAAAGCACACTTCTCTCGATCATTATTAAGAGAAATCCCTTGTTTGACCCAAGCCTGTAGATTTTTATCGTTAGATAAATCCTCAATAGTAACACTTGCCTTAATCTCTTCAGCTATTACGCTCAAAGCCTCTGTCATCAACTTCTCAAGATTAAATACGACTTGATCAACCTCAAGAACATCATCTTTTTTAACTTCTTTTATAGCCTCTCTAGATTTAACAACAGATTTCTCATCTGGACTCTTGTAATCTTTAGATACTACAATCGCTATCTCATCTTTAATACTTTTGATATTATAATTAACAGCATCTAAGTCACGGTCATTTTTTATAGTTTTTGCTTTATTTTTTAACTTATCCTCTAACCTTCTAGCCAATTGATCATACGTTTTCTTCTTTGCTGCCTGATCACTTTCTTTAATATGCAACTTGTAAAGTTGACCACTCTCTTCTTCAACAGAACCTAATTTAGCCTTTACACTATTTATCTTTTTTTCAACCTCAACATTTTCTTCTCCCAAAATAGCAAACGTAGATATTTCGCCATCATCATTTAAAAGAATTTCTAAATTATCTTTCACGAAGTCTTTATTAAAAACTCTTATAGAACTATTCACCTCTGCAATCTTTTCCTCAGAAACAACCAAGCCACCATCGAAACAGACAGAAAATCTTGCCTTCCCATAATCTTCATGAAGCTTCTTAAGCTCCATACTTCTTACGATTCTTGACAACGTCGTTTTGCCAGAATAATTTCGACCGTAAATTATATTCAACTTACTAAAATCAACAATTCTATTACTTCGCTTTAGGTTCTCAGCCCATTCAAATTTATGGTAAACGCCAAAGCCATTAATTGACTCAATCCTTTTAATCATAATTCCTCATATGTAAACAGTTGAAATGGTTTACATTCCTATCGGAATTAAACAGAATTGTTTGACTTAATTTATCTTAATTATAGACACAAAGGCCCCTGGCCTTTGTTAAAGATACTTACCAGTAACAAGGAAGTTTTGTCGGGTAATAACTATTGTCATTTGAGATAGGCAATCACAGTCAATGCCAGAGAATTCCTTACTCTCACAAGACAAGGGCTTCACCATTTCATGAAAAGATTCAATACGCTTTAACATTTCCTCCAACTCATTAATGAAATTTTGTGAAATTTTGTGCCATGAAATTTTGTGCCATGTACTTTGGTTTCGCAGCTGCTAATATCTTTTAAAATTATAACACCAAATTTCACTATCTAGGCTTTATTCTGTAGACTTTGCTTTCTGCGGAGATGGTCTCCGCCCATGCATTACGTCGCTGTGGCGACGCAAGTGCACAACGGTAAAGCGACCGTCAAAATAGCTAGGCTATTTTGGACCTGAGCTTTGCTCAGGACGTGTCGCA
>CALHBL010000336.1 GCA_937930825.1 uncultured Bacteriovoracaceae bacterium | reverse complement strand
CTTGATTGATTAAGAGCTTTCTCTTCTCAACCTCTTCCTTTGTCATCCGGTAAATAGGCATATCAGCAAGGTAGTCACTAAAGGTAAACTTCTTACCTTCAAGGTGCTGAACAAAGGTTTTGCGGTTCTTTGATCGAGTAGCTACTTCATATTCTTTTTGACGAATGAATTTGATGATCTCATTATTCTGGCGAATTTTTCTTTCAAACTCTTCAACCAAGAGTTCGTAGCGTTTTTTAACAACAGCAAGTCTTTGTTCAGAGAAAATTTCTATAATTTCTTCTGGGCGATTAAAAATCTTAACCCCTCTTTCATTAATAAGAGTGTAGTTAGGAGTCATTGAAGCGCTAACAAGCATCGTATCTTGAACTTCTTTTAAGCTTGGCTGCTTTCCGCGCTTGAAGACTAATTCGATCATCACATCATTATCAACACTACTATCAATATAGTCCTTGAGAAAATCAGCTTCTATATGCTTATTCAAAAGACGATTGATCTTAGTTGAATCATAACCTCTAGGAAGTTCGGTTATGAAAATTTTCTCATCCATCTCCTCTATGCGCATAGGGAAAGTGTACTTACTCTTATTATCTTGAATTTTCTCTGTGTAGTAATTTACCCAAGGACGTAACCTCTTGGTCTTTCCTGTCTCAATATATTGAATCATACTGTCACAAAGATCAGCATGATTAAAACTTGGGATGGCCGAAGAAAATCCTGTGCCGATTCCTTCCGCGCCATTTAAGAGCATAATGGGAAGCTTAGGAAGAAGGTGCATGGGCTCCATAACTGTTTCATCGTAGTTGGGAACCATTTCAACTTGGTTGAGGTCATCAAAGAGAATATACTCAGCAATTTTTCCTAAGCGGCATTCGATATAACGAGAAGCTGCTGGCTGTGTTTCCATCCTCTCACCGAAGTAGCCTTTCTTATCGATCAAAGGATAATTATTAGAAAAGGTAAAATCCTGGGCCATATTAACAATAGCTGATTCAATTGAGGCAGGACCGTGAGGATGTAATGTAAGCACTAATCCTGTGGCCGAACTTACTTTTGTGAGCCCCTTACTTTGATTCTTGTAGAGAGTGTAGAGTATTCGCCTCTGCCCTGGTTTTAGCCCATCTTGAAGGTAGGGAATGGCCCGGTCCATCAAGGTATAAATTTGATAGGTTCTATACTCTTCTTTGACAATCTCATTTAGTGGTACAGACTCTAGAGCATGTAAGTAACTTTCTTCCATAAAAATTCTTCCTCAATCATTTGATCAATACTCAAGGTGATCCACTAGGCCTGAAGCCTTCTTCCTTGTTTTTTTCTTTACTGGTTTTTTGGTAGCTTTTTTCTTTGCAGTTTTCTTTGCAGTTTTCTTTGCAGTTTTTTTCTTTACTGTTTTCTTTGCAACTTTCTTAGCCGCTTTCTTAACGACCTTCTTTGCAACTTTCTTGGCCGCTTTTTTCTTTGTCACTTTCTTAGCAACCTTCTTTACTACCTTTTTATTACTTTTTTTTTTAGTTGTCTTGGCACCAGAGCCACTTAGACTGATGGACTCCCCTGTTCCAGAGTCATCCAAGAGTAAGGCCTTGCGAGGACTTGAGTCCTTTCCAAAACAAACATTGAGCATTTGCTTGGCATCACTAGCAACTTCTGCCGTAATTTTAGTATAGCCATCTTTACTCATGACATACTTCCAAGCTTCAGGGCTCATCTCCCCTAAACCTTTGTTGCGGTGAATGGCCTTAATTTTAGTATCTGACTCTTTGAGCTCTTCAAGCTGACTAGGTGTTTCAACGTAGACTGTTTCTTTATCAGTGACAACTTCAAAGAGCGGAGCTTTGGCCAGCTGAATGGCCTTTTCTTCAAAGAGCTCCGGCCAAAATGAGTAGAAGAAATTCGCTAGCAAGGTATTAATATGCCCACCATCAACGTCAGAGTCAGCAAGAAAGACTATGGTTGAATAGCGTAAGTTCTTCCAGTCAACTGGTTGCCCTAAAGTGAGACCAATTGAGGCCATAATATCAGCAAATTCTTGATTATTAAGAATGTCTTTAAGAGTGGCCTGGGCCACATTCATGGGTTTACCTTTTAGAGCAATCCCACCGTGATAGAGTTTATTACGGGCGGAGCGAAGGCCACCAATGGCAGAGTCTCCTTCACAAATAAAGAGAACACACTTACTTCTATCCTTTCTCTCATTAGCATCCAGTAACTTTTCAACTCTTTGCTTCTTGGACTTACGTCCAGCTTTTGCAGCATCTTTTAAAATTTGAAATTTATGGCGGCTCTTGGCCCTATCCATAACAAGCTCTAGAAAGTCCTTATTCTTACGTAAGAACTTGGTCATAGCTGTGCTCATTGAGCCCTCTATTCCCTTCTCAAGATTTAAATCTCTAACTAGCTTTCGCTTTGTTTGCGACTCGAAGCGAGGATTGGGCATAGTTACGCCCAAGACAAAAGTTAAGCCTGTGAGAATATCGTTATCAACAAGATTGACCTTTTCTTTCTTGGCCACTCTTTCAAGCTTCTCTTTTATCGCGTTAATAAAGATTCTCTTAAAGCGGTCCTGATGAAAGCCTCCATCAAAAGTAGGAGTTGAGTTTACAAAGGAGACAAACTTTTCTCGCTCATCGCTAGTGTTGTCCATACAGACTGAAAGATGAAGATCGATCTTACCTTTTACCTTCTTACCTTTGGCATTGGTAGCATGATAAATATACTCATCTTCGATAATATTCTGAGCAGAATTGGCATCAATTCTCTTGGCCAATTCAAATAGGCCTTTATCATAAGAGTACTTTTCTTTATTAAAGTAGAAAGTTAATCCAGGATTATTATAAGCAAGATCGATAATCCTCTTTCTTAAGAGATCCTTATCTATTTTCGCATTCTTATAAACTTCTTTTGAAAGCTCTACTTCTATCTTAACACCTGAGTGACCTTTAAAAGTTTTCAGACGAGTTTGGTTAACTTTGAGAGCTCCATCTATAAATGTAGAGACCTGCTCTTTCTTGGTATTGTAGTGGCGAACAGTGACTTTAAAAAGATCAGAAGTAAGGCAAGTTGCTGCCGCCCCTAGACCATTTTGACCTAAAGTTCGATGGAGGAATCCTTTTTCATCAACCTCTTCATCCTTAAATTTTGATCCCGTTCTAAATTCTGAATACACTTGCTTTACTTTCGCAGGGGGAAAGCCAATACCGTTATCTTCAACAATAACATTCTTACCGTCATCGCTTAGATAAGTGTGAATTTCAGTAACATGCCCGCGGTAGAACTCATCGATACAATTATCGAGAAGCTCCTCAACGGCCTTACTCTTAGCTTGGTGAAATTTAACATTCTTAAATTCCAGACCATTATCTGTGTAAAGATAGGTATCAAGTTCTTCAATATCGTTGGAGCCAAAAACGAGTGTGATCCTATTGCGGCAATGCCACCTTTGGTCCTTACTCTCAATGACCGCGTCCTTGGTCTTTCCCCGACGCTTTACCGATTCAATGGCCATGGGCAAAATTCCTCTTTTTAGGCAGTTATGGTAGATTGGGGGGAGCCCATCTTCGTAATGGGTCCTTATGCACAGGTTAATGGGCCTTAAAACTCTCGAAAAGGTAAGATGCGTCAAATACTTGCAATAATAACTCTCCTCATTTTAACTTTTGCCCCTATTCACATAAGGGCGCAAAACTATGTACTTTCGCCCCAAAGTCCCTATACATGGGACACCTTGCCACTTCGCTCTAAGATTAAAGAATCTTTAAAGAAGCAAATCTATGCTAAAAGCGAGGTAAAAACTTTTAAAAAAAAATTTGAGCAAAGTCTGGATATGCTCATTGCCGGACTGCACAAAACCTCTTGTTCTCGAGCATTAGTGAAAATTTCTCAATATGAACGCTACAAAGACTTCATCGATTTCATCAAAGAAAGTACCTATAATACTAAGAACCAAGAAGTCGCTTTTGTCATGGATCACCCATTTCTGCCTTTTAAGATGAACTTAAGCTTTCAAATACAGAGAATCACTAAAGAAGGACTCTACTTCTTCACTTTTAATAAAGGTTTTCTGGCAGGCCTTAAAGGTCAAATTCATATTTCCAAGAAGTCAGGTAGGTGCCTATTTGCTATAAAAGCCTTCTGGAGAGGTCCTGATACTGAAATTCCAGATAGTGTCCTCTCATTCTTCTCTCAGGCCTTAGGACAAAGGGCCATGGAGAGAATATTCCACATATCGAGAACGCTTTAATTACCCTCCCCTCCTGGAAAAGAACTCAAACTGGAGGAATTTTTAGCGCTGGCATTTGTGCGGCCCAGTAGCAGTGGTGACAACTCGATAAAAATCATATAGAACAACTTGTTGCCCATGGGCGAAATTTTAAAAAGGAATTTATTTGAAAGTCTTAAGAATCACTCCTGGTGATACTACAGAAATTCGTCACCAAATGCTTCGGGCAAATAGGCCGCGTGAAGAAGCAATATTTGAGGGGGATGAGGGCGATCAAACATTTCATCTCGGCGGCTTTGTCGACAATAGACTGGTCAGCGTGGCCTCTTTCTACTTTGAAAAAACTCCAGAACTTCCAGAACATGAATACCAATACCGGCTAAGAGGCATGGCCACACTCACAGAGTTTCAAGGGCAAGGACTCTCCAGCGCTCTTTTGAAAATGGCCTTTCCCATTATAAAGCAGAACCTCTGCACTTTACTTTGGTGTAATGCTAGAACAACGGCCGCTGGCTTCTATCAACGAGTTGGTTTTGAAAAAACAGGTGAAGTTTTTGAGATTCCAACAGTTGGCCCTCATAACCTGATGTATAAGAAAATAGATTAAAGATATTTAGGATTAGTGCAGAACATTTTTGGCAGCTGATTATGAATAACTTCATACTGTTTATCAAAGCAGGCCTTATGTGTTTTAAAATCCTTAAAGGGTGAACAACGAAGCTGAGACCTTGCATTTTCCTTATCTTCTAGCCTCTCTCTTTGACAACGATAGAAGCTGACATCATTAACACAAACATAGCTTCCATTCTGACAATCATAAATAAGGTTTGAGCCTCTATACCACTTATTTGAAATTCGAACCTCTTCTTTTTCTTTCTCTATCTGATCAACTTCCCTATTTTTTAAAATTTCTTTCATTCCTTCTTTAATTTCTGAATTACTTTGCTCGGTCTTATCTTCAATAACAGTCGCCCACAGAGAAGTCCTAAGAGTAGTCATAAAGATCAGTAGTAGGCTCAAGAGAAAAGTCTGCAAAATGGCTCCTAAATCAAGTATTCCTGGTGGGAAAAGTCCAATAAAAGCAGTATAACATACGAGGGATTAACACTTAAATAATTGCCTACCGGATGACTAAACATGAATAAAACAGATAACCTCTTCAACGCTATTTACCTTCAAGTTGCCAAGCAACTGCAAGAAACTCTTAAGAAAAGCTTTCCTGCAGTAGAGCTAACACTAGAGCAAATCTATCACTCACTATCCTCTGCTCCCAATATCAAGATGGGTCATGTGACCTTTGCCTGTTTCCCCTTGGCCAAGGTGACTCGAATGGCACCTCCCAAGATTGCGGCAATGATCAAAGAAGCATGGAGCCCCATTACTTTAGTAGAATCCCTCATTGATCAAGGCCCCTACCTAAACTTCAAGCTCAACTTAAAAGAAGTGGGAGAACAGCTCATAGAAAGCATCAATAGCGGCGCCTACTTTGAAAAGAAACTCGATACATCCGGCCAAAAATGGATGATCGAATACTCCCAACCTAACACCCATAAAATTCTCCACGTCGGTCACATGCGAAACCTCTGCTTAGGCAAT